>JBIKMK010000200.1:0-6834 GCA_044359315.1 Bryobacteraceae bacterium
GACCATTGACGCGGGGGTGGAGATAGTCCGCATTTGCCATTCGCCGCTGGCTGACCGGAACCATTGCTGGACCCAGAGTACATCGGGCTCGATGAGCAGGATCTCCTGGATGGCCGGATGTTCACGGTAGGCCGGCAGTTTCAAGTCCACATCATGGCGGCGGGTGGCGGAGGAGAGCACTTCCGCGATCAGATGGGGATTCAGCACCGTATCCCGCGACTCGTCCAGATGCTCCACCGGCGGGCAGAGCACTGTAACGTCCGGGTAAAAGTACAGGGCACCCGGCTGCACAAGCACGCGTTGATCCGACCCCACGGCGCGACAACGTTTCCCGCGCAGCCCCACGACTAGAGCCGACAGCAGGTTGGCCGCAATGATGTTGTGCCGGGTACCCGCACCGGCCATGGCCAGGATGTTGCCGTGGACGAATTCATGCTTCTGCTGGAACTCCCGTTCGTAGCGCAGATACTGCGCCTCGGTGAACCGGAGCAGCGGAGCGGTGGCCATGGCCCAATTCTATCAGCGCCGGCGGCTTACTTCAGCCGGCGGTAAAGGCCCAACGCCACCAGCACCGTACCCGCCAGCAGGTAGGTTTCTGGCTCCGGGACGCTGGGCGGATTGTTGCCGGTGTAGATGGCGGCCATGTTCGAGATGCGGCCGGTGGAGTCATACGAAATCGGCGTCCAACCAGGTGACGGGTCAAAGTAAAGCGGCGCTTCATTGCCGTCCAGCATTCCCGCCGTGAAGCCCAAGCTGGCCCCAAACGGGGTCAAAGTGGAGTTCTTGAGGAAAAGCCCATAGTTGGATTTTGACGTCACTGGGATCGGCAGGAAGCCATAAGGAGTCTCGTTGCCCAGTAAGCCATGGCCGGCGGCCAGAAAGCCTGGAGCCGTCGCTTCCGGGTCCGCTTCGCCGGTGGCCGGATTGAACCGTCCGATGCCGTCGTTGGACTGAGCCATCGCGTAGATTCCACCACCGTTGGCGACAAAGCTGGCGATCAGGTTCTTCTGCAGCCGCAGTTGCTCCAGTTCAGCGCCGGTGAGAATGCCGCCGAAGTCGCTTGCCACCACGATGGCGGAGTACGCGCCCAGGTTCTGGAGTTCACTCACCAACCGGGCCGCATCGGCGCGCACATAATCAACGCCCGCGGCAAACCCGGAGTTCTTCAATCCAATTTCGCCATCAGCGTGAAACGCCTTGTTGCCATTGATCTGGCCATTCGGCAGCTTTTCGACAAAAGGCGGAATGATACTGGATTCCACAAACAGGAAAGGCTTCAGGGAACCATTCCGGACCCAGCTAATCGACGTCCGGATAAAGTCCTGCGCCGCGGTCGGATCATAAGTATACGGGCCGGGCTCAAAAGAAGCATGGTAGTCGGCGTCCAAATGGCTCACCAACATGCGACCAGCAAACGAGGGCGTAGCCCAAAGCAACGCCGCTAGTACCAACGCGAAATGTTTCATCTGATTCACTAAGCGTACGTTCGCATGATGGGGCCGTCACATTCGATCCCCAGACAGTACCATCGAGTACCAGGTGCAAATGGGGACTTCCTAGTACTTCAGTTGTATAGCAGCCCACCCAGGCCTAACCGGAAGGAACAGCAACGGACTGATCCTAAAGAGGTTTGCCCACCCTCTTAGTGAGACGAAAACGAGTGTCTTACGGATTCAGAAACCGGCAAAAAAACTTTGGGGCAGCGCTGATCGGTGGATCAGCAGCTGCCCCTTGATGGTGCTGGAGGAGAGACTAGGCCTTGGTCGGCTTGTCGGAAACCTTCCAGGTCTTGTCGTCGAAATAGAGCACCTTGCCCTGGCGGTAGCTCTGCACGGCCATCGTGATCAACACCTGGGCGCGGGCGGCGGTGTCGACATCGAGCGTCGGCTTCTGACGGCTGCGCATACAATCCAGGAAGTTGCCGACGTGCGTGGGCATGGTGGGATTGTCGGCAACGGGGATCTTGATCTCGTCCTTGCCTTCAAACTTCGCTTCCAGCTCCGGTACGACGAACTTGCCGCCCCGGGCCTTTTCGGCCTTCAGGGTGATGAAGGGTGAGTAGCCTTCAAACCGGCCATGCTCCACCATGGTCAACGACGCGCCGTGGCCGCGGATCAGGCCGGGGATGTGCTGCGAATTCGCCATGGAGCTGCTCAGCACCAGGCTGTGACCCTTGGCATATTCACCGATCAGGTGGAAAGTATCCGGCACTTCGCGATCCGGCTTGGTCGGGTCTTCCGGCAACTTCGAGAAGCTATAGATGCCGCCGCCAGACATGACGCGGTGGGGGAACTGAGGCTCGCCCCAGCAGATGTTCATCGGCGCGACGACGTGGAAGAACAAGTCCGTGGCGATGCCGCCGGAATAATCCCAGTACTTGCGGAAGCGGAAGAAGCGGTCCGCGCCCATGTCCTTGGTCCAATCGCGCTTGGTGGCGTTGCCCAGCCACATCTTCCAGTCGATGTAGTTCTCGCCCTTGCCATCCGGACCGGCTTCCTTGTCGATGGGCCAGTTCCACTCACCCTCGATGGAGTTGCGGTGGTAGCTGCCCTGGCTCATGATCATCGGGCCGATCATGCCTTCGCCGATGGCCTTCTTGGCCTGGTGCCACTGGTCGCCGGAGGTGGTCTGTGAGCCGACTTGCAGGATGCGCTTGGTCTCCCGCACGGTCTCAGACAACCGGCGAGCCTCGTCCACGGTGTGGCACATCGGCTTTTCCAGGTACACGTCCTTGCCGGCGTCCATGGCGGCCAAAGCGATGGGCGCATGCCAGTGATCCGGCGTGGCGACGATCACGGCATCAATGTCGGACTTGGAGAGTACCTCGCGGTAGTCCAAGGTGCCGTCGCACTTGTAGGCTTCCTTGCCCTTGTTGACGCGCTTCTGATAGACGTCGCACACCATGGCGATGCGGGCGTTGCCCTTGCCTTCGCCCACTTTCGAGAACTCCCGCGCGACATAGAAGCCGCGTCCGCCGGTGCCGATGACACCGACATTGATACGGTCATTCGCTCCCAGGACGCGCCCGGAGGCGGCCGGCTTGGCAGCGGCAAAAGACTTCGCGGTGACGCCCAAGGCACCCGCGGTGGCTAAAAATTCCCGGCGATTCGACGGCATGATGACTCCTCAAAAACGTTAGTTTATCGTAATTTGACGATATTGGGGCAGCAAAATCGTACCCCGGTGTCAAAATGATGCCGAGCCGAGGGGGGCTGATTCTTAGAGCCGCCGTTCGCATGGGCGATCGAAAAACGAAGCGGCACCGCAGCACTGGAGTGCCGGGCGCCGCCATCCGTGTGTTCGTCGAGCGACGTTACGGGTCTACTGCGGGTAGCTGCGGTTGAGCGACCCTTGGTCGAAGCTGTGATGGATGACGCCGCCCTAAACCGCGCACTCGCCGCGGCCCAGCTGCAGCGAGAACTCTTCGTCATCGCCCCAGTCACGGTACATCTCGGGAGCGATCTCGATGGGCTTGGCCAAGTCGGCCGTCATCGAGCGGAAGGTCTCCACCTTGTGGCGCAGCACGTAGCCGCGGAAGCTCTCGCCCTCTTCGCGATTGGCGCGGTAGTGATCGAGCACGCGCGTCATGGCCACGGGGGCGGAGCGTGCCGGGATGGATTGAATCGCCAACCCAAACCGCATCGTCCCATCGTGGTCTAGCCCGCCACCCAGCAGCATCTGGTAATAGGGGATCTCTTTGCCGTTGATCTTGCGGGCATTGCCGTAGAACCCGAAATCGCCAATCCAGTGCTGGCCACAGGCATTGGGGCAGCCTGAGGCGCGGATCCGCAAATGCTCAATCTGAGCATCCGGCTGCTGGCGCAGGTAGTCACGCACGGTGGAGGACAGCGCGTCGCCCAGGTTCATCGTCTTGGTCAGCGCCAGATTGCAGGAGTAGGCTCCCGGGCAGGTGACCACATCGTCCAGGTCGCCGGGGCCTACATCGGCCAAGGCGTAGCGCTTCAGCAACGAATAGACCTGCTTCAGCCGATCAAGCGGAATAAAGGCCACGTGGGCGTTCTGGTCAATGCCCAACCGCACCAGGTTGTCGCCCGATTCCCGGGCCACCCGCGCAATCACGCGCATCTGTTCCGAGGTCAGGTTGCCCTGCGACACCCGGATGGTGACGATGGCGAAGCCGTCCTGCTTCTGGCGGCGGATGTTTTTGTCCAGCCACCGGTCATACTCCGGATCACTGGCTCCATTCAACACGGGCAGCGAAGCACCGTCGCGCAGCGGTGAGGGATGGGTCTCAAACGCACCAAAGCCTTCCGGGACGGCCTCCGGCACCGGCACGCCGCCGTTGGCCAGAATGTCGGCGAACTGTTCTTCCACCTTCTCCTTGAACCAGTCCCAGCCACGTTCACGGATCACAAACTTCAGGCGCGCCTTGTTGCGGTTGGAACGGTTGCCGTGCAGGTTAAAGATCCTGACCACCGCCTCGCAGCGCTGTACCAGCATCTCCACCGGCAGAAACTCATCCAGCACTCGCGCTTCACTCGGCAGCGGACCCAGTCCCCCACCGGCCACGACACGGAAGCCTTTGCGGCCATCAACGATCTTGGCCGTGAAGCCCAGGTCGTGGATTTCGCCCGCCATGTCGTCGTTATCCGACCCGGCAAACGCGATCTTGAACTTGCGCGGCAGATTGTCGGTCAGTTCCTGATGCAAGAACGCAAACGCCGCCTGACGCATATAGGGCCGGACGTCGAACACTTCGTTTTCCAGCAACCCCGCCAAGGGGGAGCCGGTCACATTGCGCACCGTGTTGTAGCAGGCCTCTCGCGTCGTCAACCGGGCATCGGCCAACCGGTGTAACAGATCGGCCACGCGTGGCAACGGAATGAAGTGGTACTGCAAATTCTGACGCGTGGTTAGATGGCCCTTCCCACCCGCGAACTCGTCGGAAATGTCGGCCATCACGTCCAACTGATGTGACAACAACTGCCCGCCCGGCACCTTGGTCCGGATCATGTGCACATCGGGTTGACGCTGGCCGTAGACGCCGCGCCGCAGACGGGCGGCCCGGAAGTCGTCCGCGCTGAGGGTTCCCGCCAGGAATTCCAGGGCCTGGCCACGGAACGCTTCGATGTCCGCACGGACCTGCTGTTCGTAGGATTGTTCCAGTAAAGTGGGGTCTGCCGCAATACCGCTCATTATCCCTGGAGAATACCAGATTTCGACCCCACGGGGCACTCCGGCGGGCAGATTGCGGAGGTGCCGCCCGCACCAGCGAGGAACACAAATGAGACTGCCGCGACTTGCGCAGTTCAGCGAGAAGGGCCGGCCGCGTCCGCGGTGGGCAGGGTCCGCGTGGCGAAAGTGTATTCCGCCACCGGCTCGCCGCCGATCAGATGCTGCTGGATGATCCGTTCCAGCACCTCAGGCGTCGCCGAGTGGTACCAGGTGCCTTCCGGGTAGACAACAGCGATCGGACCACCTTCGCACACCCGCAGGCAGTTGGCCTTGGACCGGAAGACGCACACCGGGCCGCCATCCCCCAGCAGCTTCAGCTCCTTGAGCCGCGCTTTCAAAAACTCCCAGGAGCGGACGCCTTCTTCACGGGCGCAGCACTTGGCCTCAGTCTGTTCCGCGCACAGAAAGATGTGGCGCTCAATCTGGCCGATCTTCAGCGCTTGGGCCAACTTCTCCAGGCGGGCCAGATCAACGGGACGGGGTGCGGGCTGATCACTCATGGCTCTAATATGCCGCAATCGCCGGACCCGATGGAGCGTTAGCCGGAAATCGCCAACAGTTGCCGCACTGACGGAGTATCCAGATCCGCTTGGGCGACTTGCTGCACCGGCACATCCACCTTCCGGTCCGGCGTCTCGCCGCGGAGCTTGCGCACCAGGGACCGCACCGCTTCATAGCCCAGCTTCGCTGCATCCTGCACCATCATCCGGCCGATGGTGCCATCCCGCAAAGCGGCCACGTGGGACTCGCTGGAATCAAAGGTCACCAGCTTGAGCTTGCCCGACAGGCCACGGGACTTGATGGCCTGGATGGCGCCCAGCGACGCCGCTTCGCTCGATGCAAACATTCCGCTCAAACGCGGGTGCGCGGTGAGAATGTTTTCCGCCGCCGCCCGGGCGCGCGCGGCATCCGCCATGCTGTACTGTTGCGCCACCAGCCGCACCGCCGCGTGATCGGCCGCCAGCGTCGACGAGAACCCCGTTTCGCGCAGGCCCGTGGAGGTGCCGCCAGGCTTCTGCATGATCATGGCGACATCGCCCGGCCCGGCCATCAGGCTCGCCAGCACGTGGGCCGCGGCTTGTCCGGCGCCACGATTGTCGGTGGCGATAAAGCTGACATAGCCTTCCGTATTGACGCCGGAATCGAAGATGGTCACTGGAATGCCGCTGCCGATGGCCCGTTCCACCGGCGCGGCCAGCGCTCGCTCATCGGTGGCGGAGATGGCGATGGCGTCCACGCGTTGGGCCAGCATCGAATCAAGAATCTGGATCTGCCGGCTATGGTCAGTCTCATCATGCGGGCCGTTCCACAGCACGTCGACCCCAAACTCCTGGGCCGCCCGGTCCACGCCCTGCCGGACCGTGAGGAAAAACAGATGGGACGTGGCTTTAGGGATCACCCCGATGCGGATACGCTGCTGCCGGTTGCAGGCCGTCAACACAGAAGCCGCGCCGGTCCCGATCATTCGCCGCCGTGAGAGCATCCCTGGATGATATGACGACGCGAAGCGGCGGGCTTGACCGTCAGCCGGAAGCGGTGGTGGGACGAGACAACGGGGCCCGCAGTTGGCTGGCTTCAGCCAGCACGGCACGCAAGGCATCGATCTGGAGCGGCTTAGTGAGAAAGTGATCCATGCCT
>JBIKMK010000201.1:0-6809 GCA_044359315.1 Bryobacteraceae bacterium
TACTTTTTTGCTCTCGACGTCCAACAGTTCCAGCCGGTGAGTCTCATTGCGCCCCAGCTTGTGCCGGTAGATGATCTCACCGTAAGCCGAATGCATCTTGGCTAAACTGGCCTTCATCTCCGGACGCTTCGCTTCCTCAACAAAATCAAAGGGAAGTTCGGCCGCCTGCAGCGCCGACTCCACAAAGGGCTCAAGGCCCTCCATCCGGTCTACATAAATTGTCTTGCGGGTCTGGCCTTGGCTAATCGTGGCCAAGGTCAAACTCAGGGTGATGACCAACATTGTCTTCACTGCGTGTTCTCCAATACTGAGTCTGGTTGCCGGTCCGAGAAGAGCCCGTTATTTCCGAGCCCTTCGCGGTTAAGCGACTTTAATCTGTTCAGTATAGCTGACGTTTCTGGCTGGCCAGGGGTTTCGCTTGATCTGTGCTGTGCCGCTCGGATGGCCCGGGCCGCTGATTTCTCGCAGCGCTACTATAGAAGCATGGCGAGCTTGGCGCACCCCATCGATGCGACCGTAACCATGGTCCGCCCATCGCCCTACCTGTCCGACTCGGCCTTTCTAAAGCTGTGCGAGCGCTGGCCGGACTACCGGCTGGAGTATGACGCTCCAGAACAGGAGGTGGTGATGGCTCCACCCACTGAGCCCGAGACCGGTGAACGTAACAGTGAGATTACTGCCCAACTGCACAGCTGGAACCGCTCCCATCGCCGGGGACGAGTACTCGATTCCAGTTCCGGCACGCGGCTACCCAATGGCTCCATTCGCGCCGCAGATGCCTCCTGGATTGCGCGGGATCGGTTTGACCGCGCCATGGCCCGGCGGGGTGACGACGCCTACCCTGTTCTCTGCCCTGATTTTGTGATTGAGCTTCGCTCGCCGTCTGACCGGCTGCCGCCGCTGAAGCGCAAAATGCAGGAATGGATCGACAACGGCGCGCTGCTGGCCTGGCTAGTGGACCCGATAGACCAAACCGTCACCATCTACCGGCCCGGTGACGCACCCGAGTGCCTCGCTGCACCATCATCGGTAGCGGGCGAAGGTCCAGTGGATGGCTTCGTGCTCGACCTGACGGCGATTTGGCCCACCAGCTGACGCGCTAGAGTCGTCCCGCCAGCAGATCCCCAACACGCCCCATCACCAGCTCGGCCGATTGTGGCGAGCGCACCAACTCCGCTGCCGGCACCAGTGGCCCAAAGCGCACGATCAGGCGGTCCGTCTCACTGATCGCGCACGGCAGTGCAGGCAGCCCGATCTTACCCAGGTGAGCGATTAAGCGGTCCACACCGGGCAGCGGCTGGGTCAACTGCCCTGCCACACCCGCCACCCCTTCCGGAAACAGGCCGATCGGCCGGGTCAGCGTAGGAGCAGCCTTCAACAGACGCCGGATCGAAGTAGCCGTGAAGCCGGGGTTATGTTTGGCGAAGCTGACCGGAAAGCAGTGGAGCGCGTGCGCCACCTTGGGCAGCAGAATGTCACCCGGCGAAGGGATGGTCCAGGGTCCGAGTTTGATGGGCGGCCAATTGGCCGTCACCACCCAATGCACCGGCGGATTGCCGGGGCCGATCACTTGCCGGACCGCTTGCGTCACGGCGCTGGCTGAATGCAGAATCCACAGCCCCTGACGCTGGTAGTGGTTGGCCACCAGTAGAAATCGGCCATCAGCGGGAATGTATTCCAAGCCCTGGTATACCGGCGAGGGCGACATCCGCGCCACGGCCTGGGCGGAAAAGTCGTCCACATCGCGGCGAGTCTTTTGGGCGATATGGGGCGTCAGGCCAAACACCAAGTCCCAGGGCACAGGGTATTGAATCATGCGTGCACCCGATTGGACGCCGGCAAAGCGGCGGCGGAGGCAGAATCGGTCATCGCGGCCTAGGCCACCTGGAGGACTTTCACTTTGCGGCCGACATGCACCGTATGGTCGCCGGGCTCCAGCGGATGCGTTGGATTGCGCATCACTTCTTCACCCACCTTCACCGCCCCCTGCTTGATCAACCCGTCCGCCTTGGAGACCGAAGCAGCCATGCCACCCTGGACAATCGCCCGATTCAGCCGCCGGTCCGTCACCGCCACCGTCTCCGCAAAATCAGCGTCCGCATCGCCATGGAAGTCCGCGATGATGCGCTTGATCAGCTCTTCTTTGGCCGCGCGCGGATCGGACTTGCGCGCCTCAATTTGAGGCAGCGATTCGTCGGTCAGCAGTTCCCAGTAGCGCCACATCAGGTCGTCCGAGATGTTGATCAGCTTCTGCCGCATCGCAGCCGGAGCCTCGGTGATGCCGACGTAGTTGCCCTTGGATTTCGACATCTTCTCGACGCCATCCAGACCTTCGAGCAACGGCGTGGTCGCAATGATCTGCGGCAGTTGGCCATAGTCCCGCTGGATCTCGCGGCCCACCAGCAGGTTGAACTTTTGGTCTGACCCGCCCAGCTCCACATCACACTTCAAGCAGACCGAATCGTAGCCCTGCGCCAGCGGGTAAAGCAGTTCGTGCACGGAAATCGGAATGCCGCCCTGGAACCGCTTGGTAAAGTCGTCCCGTTCCAGCAACCGCGCAACGGTGTACTTGGAGGCCAGGCGCACCACATCGGCAAAGCCCAACCGGTCGAACCATTCGCTGTTGAACCGGATCTCGGTCTTGGCGGGGTCCAAAATCTTGAAGACCTGCGTCTTGTAGGTCTCGGCATTCTTGTCGATGTCCTCGCGCGTCAGCGGCGGGCGCGTGGTGTTGCGGCCCGTGGGGTCGCCAATCAGGCCGGTGACATCGCCGATCAGGAAGATGACCGTATGCCCCAAGTCCTGGAAGTGCTTCATCTTGCGCAGCAGGACCGTGTGGCCCAGATGAAGATCAGGTGCGGTCGGGTCAAAGCCCGCCTTAACGCGCAGCGGGCGCCCTTCAGCGGCCGCCAGTTCCAGACGGGCGCGCAGGTCCTCTTCGCGGATGATCTCCGCAAAGCCTTTGCGCAGGTAAGCGAGTTGTTCGTCGATCGAGAGAGCCAAGCCTTTAGTTTAGCGAAGCTTGGCTGCCCAGCCACTTTGCCGCAAAATGCCTGGCGAGGATGCCCGGTGATGCCTGCCGGAGAATCGGCAGGTCTCTGTTCATTTAGTTGTGGCTGGACTCCGCTCCTGGCGAATCGGTGCGCCATGCGGCATAGCAAAGCTGAAACGTCCGCAGCTCCCGATATCTCACGTGGTCGAGAGTGAATCGCCAGTCCTGTGAAACTCTGAGGGATTGAGCCGGCGCTACAGAACGCTCCGCTCAGAGGCACTCGCTATTTCACGTGGTCCTTCAATTTGCCAACGATCCTAGAAGCAACTTTCCGCTGCCCGCCTCGGGACAATGCCCCCCACCAAAGGCTCCGGTCGCCGGCCTCACCCGCAAAGACGAGCTTCTTCGTTGCCTTATCGAAAACACGTATGTTTCCAGAAGTACGGTCCTGCTCGGCGGTGAGCCACCCCTGGTGCCACTTTCTACCTTGCTCGGGAGTGCCGTTGCCCACCATGACATAGTCGGCTTGGTCGAGATCGCTTACGATCTCGAGCGCGACCTTCTTTTGCACCAGCTCCGCAGTAATGTACCCGTCAAGGTCGTTCTCCATCTTCTCGATGAAGACCTTCGATCCTCGCTTCAAGTTGAACTGGGCACACAGCGGAATGGCAAGCGCCACCACCAACACTAAGAGCCGATTCATTCCTGTGAACCTCCTGCGACATAGTCAATCACATCCGAGAGCATATCACAGAGTCCTGCGAAGCTCAGATGAAGTAGATGCATTCTGCTGTCAGACGGAGAGCGGGGGGGCTAGGTCGAAGCTTCATTTCGCAAGAGGCTCAACTTGGCAAGGCATCCGGCTCAGTATAGCGTCCAGATGAGCACCTACGGGTCTCTGGCTAGCGATCAAGCTAGTCAAGAATTGACTTCTCTAATTCGCTCGATTTCACTTCACATCATCAAAATGCAGCAGTGAGTTGAACAGCATCGCAAACTCACTGTGCGTCTGCCAGCGGTAGCAGGGGTTCGTGGCGAACATGACGACCCGGCCCTTCCCGGAGGGGACGTCCATCACGGCGGGGTGGTCTTTCAATTGACCGATGCCCTGGATGTGGCCACTGAGGATTCCCTTTTCGGTGAAGGGGTACTTCAGCAGGGACCACTTCTGGCGGTCCTGCTCCGAGGCGTAGAGCAGGGGGCCGTTGGCGTAGCGGATGGCCACCGTTTTGGCCGTGTAGCCGTAGAACATGGGATGCGAGGGCTTCTCGATTTCGGCATCAAGAATCGGCCCCGGTGCGTAGAAAGCCCCCACCGGGCGGCTGGCGTCGACGCGACGGACGAGGCCGAATTCAGCGGGCAGCGTGCTGGCTCCGGCGAGCGTGATCATGACGCCGCCGCCGGTGACAAACTTCTCGAATTCAACCACGCCTTCTAGGCCCATGCCGCCGCACATCTCTTCGGTTTCGCCGTACATGCCCAGGCTCTTGAAGTCAGCCGTTTTGGTGTAAGCCATGGAGCGGCCCTTGCAATCGATGTCGAACACGATGCCCTTTGCCGAGCCGCCGCGTTGGTTGGGGATCAGCACGACGTCGTAGTCGCCGCGCAGATTGCCCTTCTTCACGCGCTCCTTGAAAATCAGGTCGTAGGGCACCTCAAAGCTGTCCAGCGCATGGCGCACCCAACCCACTTCCTGCGTTGAGCCCCAGGTGGAATAGACGGCCAGGCGCGGCAGATCCACCGCATGGCGCGGTACGTCCGGCAACTCCGGCATCACCTTCGCCACCAGGCCCAACTTCTCGATCTGCTCGCGCGCCGCCGCTGTATTGGCCGTGACCAAGCTACCGGCGGGCAGATCGCCCCAGGTCTTTTCGAGCGCTTCAAACTTGGCGGACTTTAACCGCGCACGCAGCGTGATCATCGAATGCGCGCCATTGTGCAGCACCACCAGATGCTGGCCCTGGCCCGAAACGGATCCGCGCGGGTCGTAGGTGTTGACGGGCTGCGTGGGCACGTCCAGTTGACCCTTCTCGGTCACTTCCTTCACGTCCACCTGGAACTGCGTGCCCATGGTCCAGCCGGTGTCGTCGTAGGTGCGGAGGTTGGGGTCCGGGTAGACCTGCTTTTCGAGCAAGCTCTTCGCCAGGCGCCCATAGGGCTGATCGCGGCGGATCAGGAAGCTGCCGTCGGCCTTGGTGCTGACCTCAATACCTTGCAGCCGCAACGTGTTGATCAATAGCGCCACGCGCGTCTGATCGCGCTGCCCGGCCGGTATCGTCCAGCCATAGGGCGCTTCCTTCTTGCCGGCTTCGACGGCGTTGAAGGACTTGCGGTAGAAGTTGTCGAGGATGGTCTTCGAATTCGCGGAGGCCAGTTCCAGCGCCGACAGCACGCCGGTCTGCATGTAGTTGGTGTTGTTGCGCAGTGACCATTCCACGTCCTTGTAGGCCGGGAAGGGACGGTACCACTGGCGGTTGGCCGCGCCGAAGCGGTCATTCTCGCTTGACTGAACTTTGCGCTTCATGGTGTTGGCGCCGCCATTGCCGTAGGTCTCATACATGCGCAGCATGCCGTTGTGGTTGGAGGCCATAAAGCCCAGATAGCCCACGCTCCACATGTCGACAAAGGCGTGCGTCCAGACGCCGGGCATGCCGTAGCCGATCATCTTGGTCATTTCATAGTTGGCGAACCAGGGCAGTTCGGCGTAGAGGATCGGGTCCAGGTTGGGGTTGTGCGGCGGCTGGCCGGAGAAGGTGTAGAGAAACGGCACGCTCTCATGCAGGTCATGCACGATGGGCGCTTTCCACTGCAGGTAGAACTTCAGCCAGTTGCGCATCACGATCTGCGAATAGTGCATGTCGCGGTTGTTGTCGTGCAGCACGTACTTGCCCCAGTAGGGCGGTCCGGGCAAGGCATCGTCTTCGGAGGTGTCGTTGATCTTGTGGCGGTAATACCAGTCGGTGTAGCGCTCCTGCCCATCGGGTTCCAGCGCGGGGACGATCGACACAATCAAGTTCTGGCGGATCTGGCTGTAGAGCGCGCCTTCTTCCGCCACCAGGCGATAGGCCAGCTCCATCAGCATTTCGGGCGAGCCGGTTTCGCTGGCGTGGAGGCCGCCGGTCAGCTGATAGATCGGCTTGGCCTTGGCGATCACTGACGCCGCGTCGGGGGTCTTGCGCGGATCAGCCAGTTGCGCCAGGTAGCCGCGGTAGGTTTCGAGATTGGCGATGGTCGCCTCATCACCCACCATGGCGGCAATCATCTCGCGGCCTTCGTCCGTCTGCCCGGCGCTAAAGATCTTGATGCGCTTCGACGCCTTTTCAAGCGCCCGGAAGTACTTCACGATGTCCGCATAATGCGTCAGCTTCTTGGGCGTGCCGACGTGATAGCCCAGGAAGTCTTTGGGTGTCGGAATGCCGGGCACTTTGGGCAAATGGTCCACCAGCGGACTCATAAATTCCGGTTTGGTGGTGAACTCCTTCACCGACTTCGCAAAGTCCGCATCCATCGTCTGCTGTGCCAGGGCGGGCACCAGCAGAGCTAATCCAAGCATCAGCCGCATATGGGGATGATGGTAACGCAGCGGCTAGCGAGAGGGCCATCATTGTCGTCTCACTCGCCACAGGCGCTGGTGATCGCCTCGGTTACACTACGGAGCATCGACGTCATGAAGCTGATCGGATTCGTTCTCGCCCTCTCCTGGAACGCGCAACTCGGGCTGGCGCAGGCTCAATCGAATGCCGTGCGCCCAAATACCAGCCAGATACTGTTCGTTGGCTGTGAATCGGATGGTCAGGCGGGGCCAGTACCAGCACCG
>JBIKMK010000202.1:0-6806 GCA_044359315.1 Bryobacteraceae bacterium
CAAGACTTGCGGGCGTCTGCTCTAGAAGATCATGCGAACGCCGAGGCGGACTTCGCGTGGATTCTGGTAGCTGATCGGGCGGTTGAAGATCGGGTTATAGAAAATACCCGGCGTCGGATTCGAGGGATTCACCAGCCGGTTAATGTCGTAACCCGAGAAGAAGGTCTTCAACGGCAACGTGGCTTCGGTCAACGCGCCGGAGCGGTTGATGCTGTTGTTCACGTTGGTGACCGCAGCGCGGTTGGCCAGATTGAGCACATTTATTTCCGGAACCACCGACACGCGCTCACCGATCTTGAAGGTGTGCTTCACGGTCAGATCCGTCTGAATGTAGGCGGGCGAACGGCCCAAGTCGCCGCGGCCGCCGGGGAACGTCGGAGCCGACAGGTAGATCACCTGCGTGCTGAACGGCGTACCGGAGAAGATGGACTGGCTGAGGCCGAAGTTGGTGGCCCCGCCCTTCCACTTCAGGTCGTGGCTGGCAAATAAGGTGAAAGCGTTGGGGCGATCCGTAGCCAGGCGGCCCGTCGCGTTCTGGCCCTTGGAGTCGAAGTAGTAGTACGGCAGATCGAAGGCGCGCGAAACGCCGGGATCCGAGCGGCCGTTCTCATCGGAGTTGGCGGTACCGGAGTAGTTGCCAAACAGCCGGCTATACGTATAGCTGGCGAGCAAGTACGTGTTCCGGAAAGCTTGACCCTGGACGCGGAACTCAAGGCCATCGTAGTCGCGGATGGCCTGGGGAACCAGGAACTCCTTCCCGTCGGGCGTTTTGGCGCCGTAGACGGACTTGGTGTCTCGGGTCTGGCCGAAGCCGGGATTGCCGATCAGGTAGACTTCGCTGCCGTCCTCGTCCAACACGCCGATGTCTTCAATCACCTTCAACAAGCGCTTACGGCTATAGCGGATCGTGCCCGTAAGCCGGCTGCTGAAGGCGTGATCGAGACGCACGGTGAACTCTCTCTGCGTGTAGGGCTTGATGTCCGGATCAATCCCTTCCAACTGGCCCGCCGCATTGATGGGGATGGATCGGTTGTTGAAGCTGGTGATCTGGGGCCCCAGAGCGCCGGGCGAAGCTTTGCCCAAGCTGAGGACGTTCGGGCTGTTCAGACGGTAGACATAGGTCCACCAGTAGTCGCCGCCGAAGCTGCCGCGCGCCAGTTCGTACTTCATGACGTCGTAGTAGAGTCCGAACGAACCGGAAACCTTCCACTTGCCGTCACCCGTGACATCCCAGGCGGCGCCCAAGCGGGGAGCGATCTTGCTGAACCAGTCGAACGAGACGGGATTAGCCACCTTCCTGCCGTTCACTTCGGGCGTGTACGGGGGCAGGAACTCATTCTCCAGCCGGACACCGAGGTTGAGGGTAAGGCGCTTGCTGGCGCGCCAGCTGTCGGTCAGGTAGAGGCCCTGATTGCGGCCGTTTACGCCGTTGTTCAGGCGGACACCGTCCTGCCAGACGTAGTAGCCTAAATCCCCGCGTTGCGCGTTGATGGGACCGCGGCTGAAGGCTTCGTTCCAGTAGATCTGGAAGCGTCCGTTGGTGTAGTCGGAGACCACCTGATTCCCCAGCCGGTTCAGCAAATAGCCGAACTTGATGGTGTGGCCACCGCGCAGGTAGGAGAAATCAACGTAGACGTTGTGGCGATCCGTGACGTCGTACTGGGTACCCAGCGTGCTGGACACATTGGTGAAGCCCGCCCCACCCGGCGTGGGAACGCCGGCCGGAGCCGCCGTCTGATAGGAGATGAAGGGGAGACCCGACAATCCGTAGTTGAAGAGCTTGTCGTTCTGGTAGCGATAGCCGTAGCGGGTGCTGACCAGGAACCGGGGTGTGAAGGTATAGGTGGCCGATGCGCTATATTGCTGCGACGGTTGGAACCCACCCTGCACCGTCAGGTCATTCGTCGGGGCCGCTAACCGGATGTCCTGGTTGGGCAAGGCGCCGCCCTGAACCTTGACGGGGCTCCAGATCCAAGAAGTATTGACCTGCAGCTTGGAAAGCGGGTTGTAGTCCACGCGGACCAAGCCAAAGTGCTGCTTTGTCTTCTGGTTGAAAGTCCGGGTGCCGGAGGCGTAGGCGATCTCGCGGTCGACATTGGTGAACGTCGGCATGTAGCCGAGGTTAAAGAACAACCGGTTCCTGATAATCGGCCCCGCCAGCGTAAAGCCGGGGTAGCGGTTGGAGTAGCTGTCCTCTTTCGGCGCAAAGAAGTCCGGCAGGTTGGCGTTGGAGGGCAGCAGCTTCCAGAAGCCGCGGGGCCGCGGATTCAAGTCGCTGTTCGTGAACTGGTACAGCACCTGGCCGTGCCACTGGTCAGTACCGGCCTTGGTGGCCACGTTGACCACTCCGCCGGTGGCGCCGCCCGTGTCGGCATCCATACCGGCGCTTTTCACCTGCACGTCCGAGATGAACTCAAACGGAATCGCGCTGTTGGTGCGGAGCGTCCCGCGGCGTACGTCAGAGACATCCACGCCGTCAATGACGAAGCTGTTCTCCGAGCCCGAAGCGCCGTCTACCTGGATGCCCGTGGTGCGGCTCGCGTTGCCGGCACCGGAAGAGCTCGAGGCCTTCGGTTCCAGGCGAACGCCCGGGGCCATGGTCAAAATCGACTCAAAACTACGGCTGCGCGGAATGTTGTCAAACACATCAGAGGTGATGTTGACGGCCGTGCGGCTTGAGGTTGGGTCGATTGAAACGGCGCTGTCGGAGACCTCGATCGTTTCGGCCACGCTGCTTACCTTCAGCGTCGGGTTGAACGTAATCTGTGAGCCCAACTGGACGTTGATGTTGAAATACTTGGCCGTCGCAAACCCCGGCTTGGTGGCTGTGATCAGATAGACGCCAATCGGCAAGCGCTGCATCGCGTACCGGCCGTTGGCATCGGATTCCACTTCCACCGGCCGCGGCAGCGTGGGAGCCGAAGCGGTTAGCTTGACTCCCGGAATGCCCAAACTGGCTTGATCGAGAACCGTGCCTTGGATGGCGCCGTAGTTTTCCTGTGCCGAAGCCAGCCCGGCCACCGCCAGCGCCACCAAGGCCACTTTAGCGAGGATACGTCGTAGAGCGGTTTGCCCCTCCACTCCCGTACTGCTCGCGGATTCATCTGCAAAGCGGATCCCGCTGCAGCAAAGTTTTGTACTCATAAAGACCCCTTTCCCATAAAGGTTGTAAATCCTGACCGATCATCCATTCCCCGGAGACTGGCCGGGAAATTACGAACCTTGGGGCAGCGCTCTGCCAACCCGTTCATGAACTTGATGGAACCGGCTTCAAGCGCTGTACTGTCGATGACAAAGAAGTTCTTCGGACCGGAGGTGTCGTTGGGTACGGTGGCCCCTGAAGAATCGAGGAGCAGACCCTGGCGCGTTCCCGTACGTACTTGCGATAACGCAAGATCAGCGCTGAGAGGGAACCAGAGTCTAGACGACAGGGTGCGCAGTGGCGCGCCCCACCGGTAGATGGTGCTCATACATTGACCTTTCCCCCGGGCAGATCCTGCGGTTGCAAGCCCCCCCGGCCCATTCGAAACCGAGTTTAAGGTCCACCTAGGGTGGACTAGTGAAGTTATCTTACCGTAACAGAAAGATTATGATAAAGCCAAAATGTAATGACTACTACCTGTTTCTGAAATATCTCCCGGGCGGCGAGGGTCGTGAATCAGAACATTCCATGAGTTCTTTGGTGACGCAGACGGTCAGCCTGTAGGCGGAATTCGTTCCGCCCGGGGCGAGCGGAAGCTGGAAGGGTTTGGGTCGGAGGCGTCCGCAGTGAACTGACTTGACTGAAAGTCCCGCCAGCAGGCTGACCGCCTGCGCCAACGCGAATCTGCGAGGACTACTGACGCACTCTCTTAGGTGGTGGCGGGTCTACTTGCGCTCGAACAGATGGACGCAGTTCTCCAGGCGGCTGGCGCCGCCGTCGTTCACCGCAAACTGTTGAGAAGTAAAGCTGCCGTCGCGCCGCTGCGTGCCGCTCCACAGGGCGCCGCCCGCAAAGACGCCATCCTTGCGCAGCGCATAGAAGTTGATGTCGAACTTGGCCAGCCGCGCCAAGTCGTTATCGTAGTTGCGCGCGATGCGCTTCATCACTTCCATCACCGCCTCTTGCGGTGAGCGGCCGGCGCGCATCAGCTCGACAATGCTGTGTGCTCCGGCCACCCGGATGTTCTCTTCGCCTCGCCCCGTGGAGCCTGCACCGCCCACTTCCTGGTCCACATACAGCCCGGCCCCAATCACCGGCGAATCACCCACCCGGCCCGGGATCTTCCAGGCCAACCCGGACGTGGTGGTGCAACCGGACATCTCGCCCTTACTGTTTAGCGCCAAGCAATTGATGGTGCCCGTGGTGGGGTGCAGCGCCATCCATTCGGCCCAGGCCAGCGTGTCAGCGGACGCGTTGGGGAACAGCCGTTGCAATGCGGCGGAAGGCTTCGCCCCCGGTTTGGCCGGCGGAGCATCCAGGCCATCGCTCCAGTTGCTGTGGCCGCTAGGATTCTTCAGCATCCGCTTCCACACCAGCCAGGCCAGGCGCGACTCTTCCGTCAGCAGCTCTTCTTCCTTGTAGCCCATCGCCTTGGCAAAGCGCGTCGCCCCTTCGCCCACCAGCATCACGTGATCGGTCTGTTCCATCACCAGCTTCGCGATGTTCGACGGCGTCTTAATGCCCCGGATGGCAGCCACTGACCCAGCCCGCCGCGTCGGCCCATGCATGACGCTGGCGTCCAGTTCCACCACGCCCTCTTCATTGGGCAACCCGCCGTAGCCCACGGAATTATCCTTGGGGTCCAGTTCCACAATGTTGACGCCCGCCACCACCGCATCCAGCGTGTCGCGCCCAGCCTTCACCATCTGCATGGCTTTGGCACAACACTCCAGACCATTGGCGCTGGCGATAATAATGTTCTTAGGTGCTCCGGTAGACTGGGCAGGGCTGGCCAGCGGTGTAGCGGCGGCCATAGCCGTACCGGCCAGCAGTTGACGGCGATTCAACGGCATCATGGAAGATATGCTCTCACGTTTGGTTTTCCTGCGGGTTCTAGCCGGAGTCCTGCTCTGCGGCAGCTTGCCGGCACAGAGGCAGAAGCCCCCCAAGCCGCCGGACCTGGAAATCCTGGAGATCCACGCCGTCCGCACCCACGAAGGCATTGAGATCGATGGCAAAGTCCGCAATACCAGCGCCCGGACGTGGATCCAGGTGCAGTTGCTGATTGACTTCATCGGCACCGGACGAAAGCCCCTGTCCACCCGCCGCGGACCCATTGAACTGACGGAACTCGCTTCCGGCGAAGAATCCGAATTCCGGCTGCGGGTTCCCGATAACGGCAAAGCAATTGATATCGCGGTCAACGCCGAAGACGTTGATAAACGAGACTTAACCGTCCGGAATGCGGGCCCCTTTCGAATCGAATGATCATGTCAAATTAATAAAGTTTAACTGTCCCCTTTCGTTACAATTCACGCTTCTTTCTCATGTGTAGGAGGTAAGAAGCCAAATGGCCCGCCACGTCGAGAATGAATTCTTTAAACCCGCCGCCGATTATGCGGATCCGCGACTGAAGATCTATGTTCAGCACCGCCGCGTGCGCTTCGATGGCGCAGTTGTCCCGCTCCCGGACCGCGAATTTGACGTTCTGGCCACCCTGGCGGCCAATGAAGGACGAACGGTCTCCCGCCGGGCGCTGCTGACTGGACTCTGGAATTTCCCGCCCGGTCTCAAGTCCCGCACTCTGGATGTGCACGTCCACCGTCTCCGCACCCGCCTCAAGGATCAGGAAGGCCTCAATCTCGAAACGGTGTTTGGCGTCGGCTACCGGTTCCGCCGCTTCGCCGATCCGGCGGAGAGTTCCGCTCAACCGGAAGCCGCCCCGGATTCAGGCGATGGCCCAGGAGCCAGTCCCAAGCCCATGGGTGCCGTCGCTGTCCAAAGCATGGCGATAGCTCTTTAGCCGGCCGACTCGCGGTCTCCGGCTGCTCCGTAGCCTCAGATGGCAGTGGAAAGGTTACGGCGAACCCGGTGCGGAACACAAAACGCCCCCAGTGAGTATTCGAGGAGTCGCACTCGCTTGGGTGGGGCAACCTTGTCTGGTGCGTCAGTAATCCTAGAGGATTCGTGGTAGCGCAGGCTGTCAGCCTGCGCCACATTATGCCCGTGCTGTGCCCGGAGGCACGCTTACGAGCCCTCAAGCAGCATTCATTCCGTGTGACGCCCTAAACTAGCAGCCAGCCGGGGCCATCGCCAAGTGGCGGTCACGCTTGCCGCCGCTGCCGTCATTCATTAACCAGTAGGCAATCGCGAACACGGCGGCGTAGAAGACAACGTCCAGAATTTCCATGGCTGTAGAAACAGTATCGCCCCACAGTCCTGCCAGGGAAGTAGTGATTTAGCGCCAGTACCCGTCAAAAAGTCCTAGAACCAACAGGCTAGCCCCGCCCACCAAAGGAAACGCCGCCACCGCGGCCCCCAATCGCACGACCGGCGGCCAGGGCCGGAAGCTCAGCCACAGTTGCACGGCCGCCACTCCCGCAAACACACCCGCCGGTAACGCCGTGCCATGGGAACAGAATGGGCAGTGCCGCACCCCATGTTGATGGATGTTGCACATCGCCTCCGCCCCGGCCCACCAACTCCGGCAGCCGCAGCGGTAGACCAGGTCACACAAGTTGATGATGAAGGCCGCGTTCAGGCCGATCGGAATCGCCGCCCCGATGACGCGCTTGCCCCAACGTGCGTATGACATTCTCAATCAACCTCAACCCGCAGTTGTCATCCAGCGACAGCAGTGACTCCGGATGAAACTGCACCGCCT
>JBIKMK010000203.1:0-6804 GCA_044359315.1 Bryobacteraceae bacterium
ATTCAGATTATTGAGTCCGTGAAGTAGTGTGGCGTCCGGTAGCGGGTTGCGCCGGGGTCCACGGCGTTGACGGTGATCCCAAGCGGGGCTAGCTCGGAGGCGAGGCTGAGAGTAAAGGCTTCAATTGCGCCTTTGGTTGCGGCATACGGGAAGTCGCGTAGTCAGGAGCCCATCATGGCCACCTGATCATCGGGGCCCCGATCGGCCCACGCGGCACGCACACAGCGCTTGCTATCCTGCCCCTAAATGCAACGGCGCTCTTTTCTCAAACTCCTCCCCGCCGCACCGGCGATCGGCGGCACACTGAAGGCACAGGATGCTCCGGCCCAGATCCGCTCTCTGCGCGTGCGGGTGCTCTCCACCATGCTGGCCGATGCGGGGATTGGGGAGTGGGGGTTTGCGGCTTACATTGAGGCCGATGGGCGGCGGTTTCTGTTTGACACGGGCGGGCGGCCGGAGACGGTGCGGCAGAATGCGGCGGAGTTGAAGGTGGACCTGGCGCAGGTGGACCAGATGCTGCTCAGCCATTTCCATGGGGACCACAATGCGGGCTTGCTAGCGCTACGGCGCGAAGCGGCGAAGCAGCGGGCTTCGGCGTTGGGCACCTGCTATGTCGGCGAAGGCATCTTTTTGCCGCGGCGGCGGAGCCAGTTGGATGAGCGCGAATCGAATGACGCCTTGTTGGTCAAGCCGCAGTATGAGGGGCTGGGCGGCAAGTTCGTCACCGTCGCCAAGCCCACGCAGATCTTTCCTAGGGCGTGGCTGACGGGCCCAGTGCCCCGCCCCTACCCGGAACGTAACTGGTCCGGCACGGGACAGATGAAGACCGCTCAGGGCTGGGTGGAGGACAATCTTCCGGAAGATATGTCGCTGGCCTTTGATACGGCGGCGGGCTGGGTGGTGGTCTCCGGCTGCGGCCACTCCGGGATCATCAACACGCTGGAGCATATCCGCAAGTCGATCCGCACCGCTCCGATCCATGCCGCGATTGGCGGCTTTCACTTGTTTCCGGCCAGCGACGCGACGCTTGATTGGACGGGGACGAAGCTGAAGGAGTTTGGCCTGGAGAACCTGCTGGGCGCGCACTGTACGGGCATTGAGGCGGTCTACCACCTCCGGCATCAGTTGGGGCTGAAGCGCGCCAACTGTGTAGTCGGGGCAGTGGGGGCCAGCTTCACGCTAGGCAGCGGCATCAGCCCGGGACAAGTGGCGAAGTAGGCGCCGGTGGTGAACTCGGCGTGTGCTTCCCTGCCCGGCCCTTGACGCGGAAGCCAACGGCCCCCCGCCTGCTGCCGCGACCGAGCTTCTGATCGCACTGCAGCCAGAAAGATCAGCGCTGGTTGCGCCCCGGGCGAACGGGCACAAATCGTGCCGCCTAAATGAAAACGCGAGAGAACCTGTTGCCAGGCCCTCTCGCGTTGTGTGGACGGTTATCAGATCCGGGCGCTTACGGCTTGGCGCCGGCAGGCCTCGGGGCGGTCGGCTTGGCACCGGCCGGCTTCGGCATGGCCGGAGCACCAGCGCCACCCGCGGGAACAGTGCCCATCGTCGGAGCGTTGGCATCGTACATCTTCACGATGTCGGCCGTGACGTCGCTGCCGGTGGCGAAGTACAACACCGGGCTCTGCTGGCTGCTGACATCCAGGATCATCGTGAAATTGTTGTCGCGTGAGTACTTGTCGATGACCTGCATGATGCGGCTGCCCAACTCGTTATTGAGCTTCTGCAATTCCTGCTGATATTCGGCCTGGGCATCTTCCTGATCACGCTGCAGTGACTTCTGCTTCTGGTCGATCTCACGGGCCAGCTTGCCCTTCTGTTCTTCGCTGGCGGTATTGGAAGACTTGCGGAACTGGTCCTGCAATGCGGCAATGTCGCCCTGCTTCTTCTCCAGTTCTTTGCGGCGCGGGTCGAACCGGCCCTGCAAGTCCTGAATCGCTTTTTGGCCGTCCTTGGTGGAGAACATCGCCTGCTCGATGTTGATCACACCCACTTTGCTCGGCGGAGCCTGAGCGAATAGCGCACTGGCGGCCACCAGGCCCAGTGCCATCTGAGAAAACTTAAAGTTCACGAGACTGACTCCTCAAAATTCGTATGCCGCCAGGGGCGCGGCTTAGCCCACTGCCACTAGAATGTCCGGCTGATAGTGAACCGGAAAATCCTCGCCCGCTCAAAGAACGGAATCGGTTGCCCATACTGCACCACGGCATTGTTAAAGGTCGCGGTGTTGGGGAAGATCGACCGGTCCGCCACAATCGGCGGCTGCAAGAACTGTTCCACGCGGCTTGGATTGTACGCCCAGTATAACCGGAATGGCGCATTCACCACCGGCATCATAATCTGCAACTCCAGGCCGGTGGACATACGCATCTTCTGCGTGGCGCTATCCACAATCACGCCCTGCCGGAAGCCGGCCTGCGGGAACGTGGAATTCAAGTCGCCCAGACGGCTGGCATTGATGCGCAACTGATTCTTCAGCGAGACGCGGTTGATACCGGCATCGAAGAACGGAGCCAGTGTCACCGGGCCAAAGATCTTGATGCGGTATTCGAAGTTGGCGACGCCCTGGGTGTCACCACCCAATTGGGTGATCTGATAGGCGGGCATGCGTTGCGTCACGGGAACGAAAGCTTCCTTGCCGTCCTGGAGCACCTTTTGGAAGCGGGCCGAACCATCGGAGTTCAACACGTTGACCGTCGCTTCGGTGGGAATAAAGCCCAGCGGTGCAATGCCCCAGATATTGAATCCGCGGATGTCGTTTTCGCCACCCATATAGAAGCGGTTAAACGGCGGAGCGGCCTTGCCGCCATACCCGGCGACGAAGCGGCCGAGGAAGTGCATGCCGATGACGTGTCCGTTCTTCCAGCCACGCCGGAAGTACTTAAAGTCCACCGAGGGCTCAATCATGTTGACGTTGCCGCCCATAAAGCTGCCCGCAAACGAGGTGGAGATGTAGATGCTCTTGCCGCGGCTCGGCGTGATCGGGTGGTCCACCGTGTTGTAGCTGTAGTTGGGG
This sequence comes from Bryobacteraceae bacterium, assembly GCA_044359315.1. GTDB lineage: Bacteria > Acidobacteriota > Terriglobia > Bryobacterales > Bryobacteraceae > JAPKYZ01. The sequence goes on from JBIKMK010000203.1 coordinate 3,017, forward strand.
TTGATGGACGTGGTCCGGATGCCGGCCAGCTGGTTGGGGCCGTCAAGACCCTGGAAGTTGAAGAACTGGAAGTAGTTGGTGGCGGCGTCGGTCAACGTTCTGATCGATGACTTGTTGTAGTTGTAGCTGATGCCGACCCGGGCAAAACTGCGCTTCAGCAAAGTGGAGGCGTAGACGCTGAAACCAACGCCGTTGGACGTATAGTTGAGCAAGTTCTGCGACCCCAACTGGTTATACAGCGGGATGAGGTTGCGGCCGGAGAAGAGTGAAACTTCGCGGCCCTGGTCATAGTTGAACCGCTGGTAGAAGAGCGTGAAACCGGCCTGGATGGGCTTATCGAACAGGTAAGGCTCAGTAAAGCCAAACGTGGCGGACCGAATGCGGTCACCAATCTGGGCATCAAGCGAAAGCGTTTCGCCCAGACCCAGGAAGTTGTTGGTGGAGTAGCCGAACGAAACAAAGGAACCGGCGATGCCCGAAACGCCGCCCGACAGCTGGATGCTGTTCCGGCCGCGTTCCTTCACCTTAAGCGTGATATCGACCGTATTGTTCTTGGTGTCACGCGTGATGTTGGCCGCTTCATTTTCCTTCAGCACTTCAAAGTAGCCCAGCTGGTTCAAACGCAGCAGGCTGACTTCCCAGAGGCGCGTATTGAACAGGTCGCCTTCATCGATCAGCAATTCGCGGCGAATCACCTTGTCGCGCGTGGTGGAGTTTCCGGTAAAGTCGATGCGGCGCACAAAAAACTGCTTGCCTTCGTCCACCGACAGATTCAGATCCAGAGTCGCGGTAGCCGGATTCGGCTCAAAGCCCGGTTCCGGCACCATGTCGAGGAAGCCGAACTCGCCGTAGACTTTGCGGAACTGCTCCATGCCCTTGCGCAGTTTCTCGGTAGAGAAAACGTCGCCTTCCTTCATGCCGAAGATGGGCGGGAACAGGCTTTCCGGCGTGCGGAAGAACTTCACGCCCTGAAAATTGATCTTGCCCAGGCGGTACTGCTTGCCTTCTTCCACGTTGATGGAGAGGTTGGCGCGCTTGCCCGGCTTGTTGGGATAAAAGACCGGGATGCGGAACTTGCCGCCGCCGTAGTCAACGATGTCCACTTTGTGATCCAGCACACGGGCCGTAAAGTAGCCCTTCTTCTGGTAGGCGTCGCGAGTCCGGTCCTTGTCTTCTTCCAGCTTGGTGGAATCAAACGTTTTGGCGAACAGACTCTCCATGAAGATCGACCGCGGAATGCCGATCGGGTGCAGGTTCTTCATGGCCCGGATCACTTCTTTGTCGCTGAAGACCTTGTTGTTCTCAATGGTGATCGCGCCGACCTTCACCTTGGGGCCTTCGTTCACCTTGAAGTCGACTTCCAGGGACGACGGCGGAATTTGCCGGAGGTCCGGGTTGACCGTCGCAAATTGGCGTCCCCGTTCAGCGAGGTACTCGCGCAGAACGTTGGCCGCGCGCTGCACCTTGTTGGGATCGTACTGCTGTTCCACCTGCAGGCCGACCTTGCGTTCCTTGAAGCGGTCCAGAATTTCCGAGACCGTGATGGACTTCATGCCGTCGTACTTGATGGAACGGATCATGCGGCGTTCGGTGACCACGAAACGGATCAACCAGCCGGTGCGGCCAGCTTCGCGCTCCATGCGGATGTCGTCAAAGCGGCCCGTGTTCCACAAAGCCATAAAGTCACGGCTGAGGGTTTCCGTGCTGTAAGGGTCACCCTTCTTGGTGAAGATGAGCGCGCGGAGAGTGTCCTGGGGAACGCGGCGGGAACCACGGAACTCGATGGCTTCAATGATATCAGCCACTTCGCCCGGGGCCGCGGCCTCGGGCTTAGCCGGATCAGCGGGCGCGGGGGTTTCCAGGCCGGGCTTGGCCGGCTGCGCCTGGGGTTTGGATGGACCCGCAGCGGGTTTGGCCTGTTCGGGGGCAGGATTGGCCGGCTCCGGACTGGCGGTGACATTTTCAAATGGGCTCACGGGTTTAGCCGGAGCGGGCTTGGCTTGTCCGGCCGCAGGAGGCGTGGGCTTGGGAGCCGCAGGCTGCTGCGCCTGGGCGGGCATCTCCTGGGAGAGCCAGCCAAGACAAACAAGTAGGGCGGACAGGCTGGAGCGCCTGCGACACAGCATTCGCGACTAATTCCTTTCCACTTCTACGCCCTGATCCAGACGCGCAAGGCGCGACAGCGGTTTCAGTCAAGATGCCGCGGCTGCCATCAAAGGGCCGCTTTGGTTCCAGGCGCTGAAACCTTAGTCTAGCAAGAAGTCTCGGCGTATTGAACGCAGCCGCCAAGGAGTGCAACCCAAAACGATGCCAAACAGCACCCCGCCGGTCCACAAAACGAAGGGAGGCGCGTAGGAAAGCAGATCCGGATTCCAACGATTGAGCAAAAACGCCTCCATCAGGCCATGTGCCACCAGGCTTAGCATCAAGCCCAGCGCCACGCTCCGGCCAGCCGGCCACGCCGGGGAAGCCCACCAGGCAAACGCCACCGCCGCCAGTCCGCACTGCAGCAAATGCAGCGCGACGCCGGACAAAGTCACAAAGCTGAAATCCGCAGTGAGACTCCGCGGCCCATGGAAGGGAGCCGCCATCAGGTTGGGAATCACCCACCCGGGCGCACCCAGCAGCCATCCCGTACTCAGCAGCCACACCAGCGTGACCACACCGCCGAACATCCCGGTTTCAATGCCACTGAGGCTCCGCAGCAACAGGCCCAAGGGCTGCTCCACCACCACTGGAGGCCGATACACTGCCGGCACCGGAGCGGGCTCCGCCGACTGCACTGGAGCTGGCTCCGCCGATTGCACCGGAGTGGTGGGCGCGCCATCGGCTTCGGGCATCGCGAATGATTCCTGTTGTCCTGGTTCCATCGGGTATCTTTGAGTGTAATGCTCCGTCGAGTTGTCATCACTGGAATTGGCTGTGTCAGCCCCAACGGGATCGGCCGTGAAGAGTTCTGGCGCGCCACTCGGGCGGGCGAAAGCGGCGTTCGCACCATCGAAAAGTTTGACGCCACACCCTGGGGCGTCACTATCGCCGGGCAGGTCCCGCGCGAGTTTGACGAACTCGACTATGTATCCGCCAAGGAGCGCCAGCATGTCTCGCGCGTCACACCGCTGGCCATCGCCGCCGCCCAGGAAGCGATTGCGGATGCGGCGATCGATCCGGCGCGGCTGACCCGGGAGCAACTGCGCGAAATCGGCGTGGTGGTCGGCTCCGGTGGCGGCAGCCAGGAGTTCACCGAAGAGCAGTATCGCTTGTACTACACCGGCCAGCAGAAGCAGTGCAGCGTGTACGTCATCCCCACCTCCACCATCGGCACCCTGGCCAGTGAAGTATCCATGCGGTTCGGGCTACGCGGCTTCAGCCATGTCATCTCCACCGGCTGCACATCTTCCACCGATGCCTTGGGCTACGCCTTCCGCAGCATCCAGGCGGGCGTCATCGACACGATGGTGGCGGGTGGTGCCGATGCCCCGATTGCGCCGTTGATCCTGCGTGGATTTCTGCTGATGCGTATTCTGTCGTCGAAATGGAATCACGCGCCGCAGCGGGGCTCCCGGCCGTTCTCCAAGGACCGCGATGGCTTTGTACTGGGCGAAGGGGCCTGGTTCTTTGTGCTCGAAGAGTTGGAGCGCGCCCGCGCCCGGGGCGTGCATATCTATGGCGAGATCGCGGGCCACGGTTCTACTTGCGAGGCCTACCACCGGGTGCGTTTGGAAGAGTGTGGCGAAGAGCCAGCGCGCGCGATTAGCTTGGCGCTGAAGGAAGCCGGAGCAGCACCGGAG
>JBIKMK010000204.1:0-6783 GCA_044359315.1 Bryobacteraceae bacterium
GAAGGGACCGCCGGCGTCGAGCAGCCGTTGGGTGGCCCGGAGGCGCGGCGTTTCGATCACAAGGGCTACACGCTCTATGGCGATGAGAAGGTGGCCGCCACCTACTTCAACCGCAGCGTGATTGTGGCCGGACCGACGGAGAGCGTTCGCGCGGTGATCGACAGTCGAGATGGCTCCAAAGGGCAGCCCCCCGCCGCTCTGCTGGAGCGGGTAAAGAGCATCCCGTCGACCAATCAAGCGTGGGCCGTTTCCTTTGCGGGTATTCAATCGACACTACCGGCGGGCCTGCCTGGACCGCTCTCGGGCCTGAAGAGCATGCCCATCGACATCCGCTCCATTGTGGCGGGTCTCGATGTGTCGCAGGCGGTGAAGTTCTCGGCGGAAGTGGCGTCGGGTGACGAGAAGTCCGCCGAGAAGATGCATGACGCGATCAAGGGTTTGATCGGTATCGCCCGTCTTTCCACACCCAGCGACAAGATGGAGATGTTGAAGTTCTACGACGCCATCGCGGTAACCCGCAAGGCGGCGACGGTGGAACTGAAGACGGACCTGCCGCTGGATGTGCTGGATATGCTGCTGAAGGCCCTGCCCAGTGGCTTTGCGACCAACAAGATTTAGGCCTACGCCGCCCGCCGGGTGCGCCACCATCCGGCGGCCGCGCCCAATAGCGCTCCGCCCAGGAGGCCTTGGGCCATCATCTGGGAGAACTTGCCGGGGAGGCTGTGATGGGGGTAGGTGGGTGGGTCCACCAACTCCAACGTTCCCGCGCTTTGGAGGCGAAGATTTTCCGCCAAGAGACGGACGACTAGGCGGGCCACCGCCGCCTGGGCGCGATCCGGCCGCGAGTAGTCGAACGATACCTCGGTGGCGGTCCCCACCGGTGCAGGCCCGATCCGTATAGACCGCTTCATTTCCTCCAGCACATCCTCGAGGGGCTGCTGTTTCCGCAATTCCGGATAAAGATCGAGTTCGGTGACCAGATCCGACAGCATGCGGCGGGAGAGCACCCGTGCCACCAGTGGCCCCAGCAACTCCGCTTCGCGCTGGGCGGTGACGGGGCCGTCGCTAAGCTTTGCCGCCAAAACGGCATGGGACCGGTACTGGCTTGGACGGGTCCAAGAAACGCCCGCCGCTAGCAGCGCTCCGGCCAGGGCAAACATCAGAGTGAGAGCGACGAGGCCGGGTTTTCGTAGTTGCATGGTGAGGGCTCCTTGTGCCGTATCGAAGACAACTCTCCAACTTGGTTCCAGTTGTTCCATGAGGGCCGCAAACTCGTCGCCGTAACGCTCGCGCCACGCGCGCGGATAGAGGCGCACCACCAGGTTGAGAAGCCGTCTCATGCGTGCCTCAATCTGGCTTGACCCACCTTCACCAGCCCCTGCAGCCGCGCCATCTGCTCCCGCAAGTGTGCCTGTCCGGCGGCCGTCAGCCGGTAAGGCCGTCGCCGGTCGTCGGAATCAAGCGGCACAATTAACCCCTGTTCCTCCAGGCGGGAGATCGCTCCATAGAGCGTGCCTGGGCCCAGCTTTACCTGGGCAAACGCCGCAATGTCTTCCATCATGGCGTAGCCATGCTTGTCGCCATCGGCGAGGCTGGTCAGCAGTAGTAGAGAAGGGTCGGTCACGGCTACGTACGTTCTGCGATATATCGTGGCACGTAGTAGCAGTGTTGTCAAGCGAGCCCGGCGATGACCGCTTGCCGGGCGGCTTTAGGTGAGCGGCGGGTTGAGCTTTCGTTCGGCCAGACCTGCCAGGATCTCCGCCTTGGCGGCACCCTGATAGTCATTCTTCAAGCGGCGCAACGCATAGCCCACGACGTCCCGATGGTGGAGGCTGTGGCCCAGGCCGTCCGTGCTCATCTCCAGCCACAGTTCGTGAACCAGTTCGATATCCTCCGGCCATAGGCGGGGCGGGTGAGGTCCTAAGTTGACGAACGTGGATGCGGAGCTGTCATCGGGGACCACTTCGAGCGATAGCGGGGGGCGCGGAGCGGGCAGCTTTTCCCACTGCTGGCCCACCGCTAAACCCTGCTCCGCTACCGTCTGACGCGGTGACGTGCCCAGGACGATGCGTGAAGCCCCGAGTTGGGCCGCTGTCTGCACCAGCGCGGACATAGGGTCACTACCGGGCACCACCAGGAGCTTGACGGTCTTGCCCGCCTTCTCGGCGGTGGCCACTACTTGCGAAAAGACTTCCGTTTCCGGTTGCGCGAACAATTGGCCGGGTGTCCACGCCTCGTCGGCGGCCATGGTGCGGATGGAGACGACGACGATATCCAATCGCGCGGGGTCCGTGCGTTCCATCACGCGGCGCAGGTGGGTCAACCGGTGAGGATTCCGCACGGCCACCAATACACAACCGGGGCGGACCTCAAGTGATGCTGGACTGACGCTGGCGCTTTCCTCTAACCGGAACTTCTCTTGCGAGGCGTCTTCCTGGCTGGCCTGCATGCGGCGGCGGTTGAAGTATTCAGTGAGCGCAAACATCGAGAAGAACACCAGCGTGAAGGCCACGCCGGAGATGGTGGCGGCTTTCTTGGTGACGACGTTGACGATCGACAGCGTGAACAACGCGAGCGTGATCAAAAAGAGCCCAACTGGATATTCCCGGCCGCCCCAGCGGAAGTTCAGCGGCACTTTCCAGGCGCGGCCCTCCGGCCGCTTGAAGCGCAGCACCAGCACCGAAAGGGACTTCATCGAGAAGCTTCACACCACGCCGAAAGCGTAGGCTTCACCCAACAGCACGATGTCGCCGCCGGAGACGATGATCGTGACGAGCTGAAGCAAGACGATCAGGTGGATCATGCGGTGCGTGGTGCCAAACTTCGCGTGGGGGGCGCGCAGCCAACTGGGCAGCACTCCATCTTCAGCTACCCGGTTCAACACCCCATTGGAACCGATGATGGCCGTGTTGACGGCACCGGCCAGAATCAAGGCTCCCACGACGACAACGAAGCCGCGGAACAGCAGTCGCAAGGCCATCGGACCTGCCAGGTGCATGGCCAACCCGCCGATCAGATTGTCGAGCGTGTGCGCCCGTTCGGCGTCCGGGATCAGCATGACCGCAAAGAAGCTAACCAGCGAGGTGAAGACCAGGGAGTAGACAAAGATTACCAACCCGGCGCGCTCCAGGTTCTTCAACTTTGGATGCGCGATCTCGCGGTTCACCTGCGCCAGCGATTCTTCGCCGGACATCGCGAGTAGCGAATGGCCCAGGCCGACCAGAACGGCGATGGCCGGAAAGGCTGTGGTCCAGGATAGTGGCAGCCAGCCCAGACTTTCACGGTTCAAGCGCAGATTGTCGAGCGACGGGAGCGGCACCGGCTGGAAGCCCACCGCCAGCATTGTGTAGACACACCAGCCGATCAGCAGCACCACCATCACGGTGGTGATCTGTATGATCCGCAGAGCCTTCTGGCTTGATTCGTGGATGCCGATCAAGTTCTGGCGCCAGAAGTACAGCGTGATCACCACCGCCGTGGCGACGGCGAACAGGTGGGGGTTGACCAGGCCGGGGCGTTGAAAGAACTGCTCGGCGGTTTCGTTGATCAAGCCCGCAATGTAGAGGCCCGCCGCCACACCGCTGATGGGTCCGGTGAGGATGTAGTCAAACATCAGGGCGGAAACGGAGAACTTGGCCATGGTGCTGCCCATGGCTTCATGCACGACGCGGTAAACACCGCCCCGGACGAACATGCTGCAACTTTCGACATACACCGCGCGGACGGCGTAGCTGAACAGCATGATGGAGAGGATGAACCAGGGTGCGGCCTTGCCAATGGCCTGTTCGGCGATGCCCCCGGCGTAATAGGCCGAGGAGGCCAGGTCAGAGAGAACAATAGCGGCCGCCCTCCAGAAACTGATGAAGGACAGCATCACAGTGGAAGCCACCACGACACGTGACGTGGCGGCCGAGCGTAATTGGGAAATCACGACGAACCTCTTTCGCGCCGTCCCGGCGATTCGGGATGCGGCTCTTCAATTCGCCTGCGAGGTTAGCTGTCGGGCTAGGGCTGAAAAGTACCCTGCACGGTGTGAACCGCACTACGCCCCAAATACTTGGGTCCCCCGCCGTCCGTGAGGACGTTCGGCATTTCTGAACATAACTCCGTTTTTCGAGTTTGTCTAGCCCCTTTCTTGAAGCAATGTCGTCTTCGGTGCCTATTCGCCGATGATCTTAACCAGGACCCGCTTCTTGCGGCGGCCGTCGAATTCGCCATAAAAGATCTGCTCCCAGGGGCCAAAGTCGAGCCCGCCTTTGGTGACCGCCACCACCACTTCGCGGCCCATGATCTGGCGTTTCATATGGGCGTCGGCGTTGTCTTCGCCGGTCAGGTTGTGCCGGTACTGGGATGTGGGCGCGTGTGGGGCGAGCTGCTCCAGCCATTTCTCGTAGTCGGCGTGGAGCCCCGATTCATCGTCGTTGATGAAGACGCTGGCGGTGATGTGCATGGCATTGATGAGGCAAAGCCCCTCAGCGATGCCGCTCTGGCGCAGGCACTCATCGACGTCCGGCGTGATGTTGAGAAAGCCCCGGCGGGCCGGGATGTTGAACCAGAGTTCTTTGCGGAAGGATTTCACTTTCGCAGGATAGCTGCTGTGGGCCTAAACTAGTGACATGAAGCTCGAGATCGAGTTGCCGGAAGATGTGATGGCGGAACTGGACCGGCAAGTAGCGCTTACCGCGAAAGAAATGGTGGAGCGCGTCGCCTGGGGAGGATCTCCTACTTCAGGGGCTTGACGCGGATGTTCTTGTAGGCCACCGTGGAGCCGGGGTCGTGGCCCTGCAGCGCGAAGGTGCCGCTGGAGAGCACGCGGCCGGGGTTGTCCTTGTTGGGGCCGGTGTAGCCGGCGGGCTGCGTCCAGTCGGTCACTTTCTTGCCATCGACAAAGATCTGGACGCGGTCACCCTGAACGATGATGTGCTCAGTGAACCACTTGCCGTCCTCGGCGACCTTCTCTTTGTTGTCCTGAACCATGTAGAGGCTGGCGGTCTTGCGGAAGTCCTTTTCGTAGCTGTTGTTGACCTGGACCTCGAAGCCTTTGTTCGGCCAGCTCTTTTCCTGGTACTCGGTGTGGAAGTAGATGCCGCCGTTGGAAACCGGCTGGGTCATCACGTCCACCTTCAATTCAAAGTTCTTGAAGTTGTGATTCTGGAAGGGGCCGGTGTAGTACAGGTGGCAGCGGGGGCCGTTGGCGACAATCGTGCCGTCCTTGATGGAGAAGGTGCCTTCGTTTTCCTTGGCCTTCTCCCAGCCCGTCAGATCCTTGCCGTTGAACAGCGCAGTGAAGCCCTTTTCCGGCTTGTCGGCGGCTAGCAGGGCCGCCATCGAGAGTGCAATCGCAATGGGTAAACGCATCGAACACTATCATACGGCGATTCCGCCTCAGGCTGCCGCACAACACACGTGAACACCGGCACGGGCTGCCACCACGGGGTGTTAGCGGGGCAAGCTGCTTCGAAACCGGTATCGTCCTGACGAAGTAAGTCCCGGAGAATGCGAAAAGCCCGGCTCCTTTCGGAAGCCGGGCTTTCGGGATTAACTTGGTGAAAGTTTACGGCAGGCAGAGTTGGCGGGCCGGCGAAGTGATCGTGTTGCCTTCGGCGGTGCAGGAGCCGGACGGTCCGACATAGGCACCCACCATGCTGTTCGAACGAAGCGTGTTCAGCTTCACATTGGTGGTGCCCTGAGGTCCGCTGCGGACAACCACGCTGCCGGTGGCGGTGACGCGGGAGCCATCGAGGATGGCTTCGCCACCCTGGCCGGCTTCGGAGGATTGCACCGTGACCGAGCCGCCGGAGGTGATGTTGGACGAGAAGATGACCGTCTTTGCCGGGCGAGCGCCGCCGACAGCCGTGATGAAGCTGGCGGAGCCGAGGCCTGCATTGACCGTCACGTTCTGCATCGCAATCTGGCCTTCGGGGCCGGACAGATTCACGGTCACACCATTTGCCGCCCGCATCTGGCCGAGCGAGTAGTCGAGCGTCCCCTGGCGGCCGGGGCTGGTGATGGAGATTGCTCCGCTGGTGGCGACCAGACTGGAGTTGGCGATTGCCAGCGTCAGTTCTTCGCCCGAAGCGCTGACGCTGACGCCAGCATTGCCCTGGACGGTGGTTTCAGCGATCTGGGCGTCCAGCTTACCAGCGCCGGATACCTGCACCGAACCGGCGGCGAGGATGGCCTGCGTACGGGTCGCAAAGCGGCTCACGATCGAGATCTGGGAGATGGGACCGGCGGCGATGACCACGTTGCCGGTCGTCGCCCGGACAGTGGACTCGCCGAGCGATACGAGGTTCTCACCGCCGGCGAGGTCAAAGGTCACCGTGCGGGCTTCCAGCAGGGCCTTGGTGAGGATGACACCCGACTTCAGACCTCCCTGGAACGTCAGCGGACCGGCGAAGCCCATGTTGATGGAGTCGCCTTCGAATCTGGCGTCGAAGCCAAAGACGATCCTACATCCCGTGTTGACGTTCACGCGGGTGCTGAAGTTCGACACCTTGATGGGCGCGTTCACCGCCACGGTGTTCATGGGGGAGGTCTCGCAGAGAGTCTTGAGCTGCTGCGGGGTGAGGTCGTTGGCCATCGCCGTGCCGGCGAAGAGCGAAGCGCCGAGCGCCGCGAGTTTAGTTAGTTGCATTGTGCTAGTCTCCTAAGTCTGTTGTCGTTTCACAGGTAGCGGGCGTTTGTGATGTTAGTTCCGCGCTTCCTGTATGTATAGGGACTTACAACGTCGATGTGATATAGACAAACGTGAATATTTTTTGTTGTGATGATGTGTGGTTT
>JBIKMK010000206.1:0-6754 GCA_044359315.1 Bryobacteraceae bacterium
CGCACTGCAAGCCATGTTCATCCCAGAACGCCTGCTGTACAGGGTCCAGCTTGCCGTTTTGGGCCAGCCCCTCAATGGTGGTGACCTGGCGGCCATGGGCCTGCACGGCCAGCACCGCACAGCTCTTAATGGCCTGGCCGTCCAGCATCACGGTACATGCGCCGCACAGCGAAGTTTCGCAGCCGATGTGGGACCCAGTAAGGCCAACCACCTCGCGCAGATAGTGAATCAGCAACAGGCGCGGCTCAACGTCATCCGTGCGTAATTTTCCGTTGATGTGAAGGGAGATATTCATGGCAATCCGTCTTGCGAGGAGGAGTATATCAAAGCCGGATTCGGGTGCGAGCGGCCGCCCTGGTGATCCAGCGATGCTGTGCCGGGATCGGCTAAATCGTAATCAATTCGGTTCGGTACTCCGCCACCGCCTCGGGGATCACCGTGATTCCCAAGCCTGGGCCAGCGGGGACCAGCACCAGTCCGTCATCGCCCAACGCAATCCGTTCCGCGATCACAGTGTCGCGGAAGGGGCTCTCCGTCTGGTCGAACTCAAACATCGGCGGCGGCGCTGCCAACGCCTCGGTGATGGGCGGGCAGGTGGCCATCCAGTGGAGAATGGCGGCAGTCCGCACAGCGGTTCCCCAATTGTGAGGAATCACGCGAATGTCATTCAGCCAGCAGGAATGCATCAGCCGCCGCGCACCGGTAAGGCCGATGATCTCCACTTCGGGCTGCAGGATGTCCACCAGCCGCGGCGTCACATAGTCCTGCGCCAAGCGGTCAGCATCGTACGTCTCGCCACCGGCCAAGGGGATGCGCAGCGCCTCGCGCAACCGGCGATACCCCGCCAGGTTGTCCGCCAGAACCGGCTCTTCCCACCACATCAGGTCAAACTGTTCCAACTGACGGCCGAGAGCCACCGCGGTGGCTGCATCGTAGGCGCAGTTGGCGTCAACAGCCAAACCCATCTGCGGCCCGATCGCTTCGCGAACTGCGGCCACATTCCGGACATCGATGGCGAAGCCATAGCCCACCTTCATCTTGACGGTACGGAAGCCGGCGCGCTGCCAGCTGACGGCTTCTTCCGCCAGCCCCGCCGCAAGATCCGGCCAGTCCTTGCGGTAGAGGGCGGTGCAGTAGGGTTCCACGCGGTCGCGCCAGACTTTGCCGAACAACTGCGACACGGGCAGCCCCAGAGCCTTCCCCTGGAGGTCCCACAAGGCGGTGTCCAGTCCGCCGCAGATCGGCGCACCGGTGCGGGCCTGTTTCCAGACGAACGGACGTAGCGAATCATAGATCGCTTCCGCCTCAAAGGGAGAACGGCCGATCACCAGTTCCGGATGCGCGCGGAGTGCGTCGCCGCCATAGTAGCCATCGCCCCACCCGGTCAGCCCGGCGTCGGTCCGCACCTCCACCAGCGTGGCCGTCCGCCGCGAAGTCCAGTTGAGGGACCAACCGAAGCGTTCGCTCAAAGGAGCATCGAGGTGGTGAACGCGAATTCCGGTAATGCGCAGGCCTGGTTGAGTCACGAGACTTTGATCGTAACGCCGATCCCGCCGCGCCGAGCAATCGGATTCTCTTGCAGTCGGCGCGTTATCCTTTTGGTCATGCAACGCCGCCATTTTGTCCCCACCTTGGCCCTTGGATCGCTTGGATCAGCTCTCGCCCGCGCACAAAGCACCGATCGTGCCCATGGACGGTCCATGGTGATCGCCCGGGGAGGCATCGTCTCCACCAGTCAAGTGCTGGCCTCGCAGGCCGGAGCGATGATTCTCGACAAGGGCGGTAGCGCGGTCGATGCGGCGATTGCGGCCAATGCGGTGTTGGGAGTCGTCGAACCGATGATGTGCGGCATCGGTGTCGACCTGTTTGTGATGTACCGCGAAGCAGCCACGGGCAAGATCACCGGCCTGAATGCCAGCGGTCCCGCGCCTCGCGCCATGACCATCGCCGCGTTGCAGGCCAAGGGCCTGAAGAAGATGGACTCCACCGGCATCCATTCGTCCACGGTGCCGGGCACGGTCCGGGGCTGGGAGGCGATGCACCGCCGCTACGGGAAGCTCGCTTGGAACAAGCTGTTCGACACTTCGATTCATCTGGCCTCCGACGGCTTCCCGATGCAAGAGATGGTGGGTCGCGTCTGGGATTCCGCGCTGGTGCGCCAGGATGCGGAAGGCGTGCGCGTCTTCTACCCTAACGGCCAGGTGCCGCAGGTAGGCGACCCTTACCGCAATCCGGATCTCGGCAAGGCCATGCGGCTGATCGCGACCGGCGGCGCGGATGCGTTCTACAAGGGCGAGATCGCGACGGCGATCCTGGCCAAATCGGCGAAGCTGGGCGGGCTGATGGCGGCGGCTGATTTGGCCACCTTTGAACCGGAATGGGTGACCCCGATTTCCACCGTCTATCGCGGCTGGCGCGTGCATGAACTACCGCCCAATGGCCAGGGTCTGGCGGCCTTGTCGATGCTGAACATCCTCGAAAACTTCGATGCCGCACCGCCCTACAGCTCCACTGAGTTCCACCGCAAGATCGAAGCGATGAAGCTGGCCTATGCCGACCTGAAGTTCGTGGGCGACACGCGCAGCGTAAAGGTTCCCACCGAGGGCATGATCTCCAAGGCGTACGCCGCCCAGCGGGCCAAGTTGATCAAGGCGGAGCAGGCCAACTGTGCCGTGCAACCCGGCGCACCGCCCATGTCATCGGACACAACTTACTTTTCCGTGGTCGATCGCGACGGCAACATCGCCTCCTGGATCCAGAGCGTCTCCGGCCTGTGGGCCTCCGGCGTCACCGTCGACGGCATGGGCTTCCACCTGCACAACCGCGGCGGCGGCTTCAGCTTTGACCCATCAGCCGCCAACGCTCTGGCCCCCGGCAAGCGCCCGTTCCACACCATCATTCCCGCGATCATGCAGAAAGACGACCTGCACATCGGCTTCGGCATCATGAGCGGCGCCAACCAACCGCTGGCCCACGCGCAGTTTGTCTCCTACATTGCGGACCATGGGATGAATCTGCAAGCCGCGCTGGAGGCTCCCCGCTTCACCAAGAACCGCGCCACCGGCTGCGAAGTAACCATCGAATCCCGCGCCGGCCTGGACACGCTGCGGGAGCTTTCGTCAAAGGGTCACCAGATCACCATCGCCCAACCCTACAGCGCCCGCATGGGCCGCGGCAATGCGGTGATGCACAACGCCAAGACCAAGGTGAACTCGGCGGCGTCGGACCCGCGTGCTGATGGGTCGGCCATTCCGCAGCCGGAGTGAGTTACAAGACACAATTACAACCCGAACACGATGAGGCTGCTGCCGGAGGCGATGCTGATGTATTGCTTGCCTTCAAACTCGTAGCTGATGGGGTTGGACCAGATTTCGCCGCCGGTTTGGAAGCGCCAGAGGTGCTTGCCGGTGACGGCATCGAGGGCGAAGAAGTCGCCTTCCATGGTGCCGGAAAAGACCAGGTCGCCCGCGGTGGAGAGCAGGCCACACCAAGGCGGAGACTGCACCTTGAACATCCAGGCCTGCTCACCCGTCAACGGGTTCAAGGCGCGTAGGGTGCCGTAGGGCTCTTCATCGGTGAGGTCGCGTTTGATGGCTCCCAGGTAGAGTCGGCCGGGACGGTACTCTACGGAAGTCTTGAAATAGAGCGCGCCTTTCTCGCGGACGTTCTGGTAGAACAAGTTGGTTCGCGGACTATAGGAAGGGCTGAACCAGTTGGCGGAGCCGTCGTCATCGGGATAGACCAGGGCGCCTTTCTGGTTGGGCTCGGTTTCCGGGTTGGGGATGGGGCGGCCTTTGGCGTCGAGGCCTTTGGCCCAGTTCTGTTTGGTGAAGGGGACGCCATGCAGAAACTCGCCGGTTGCGCGGTCCAGTACGTAGTAGAAGGCGTTGCGGTTGGCAAACAGCATCAGCTTGCGGCGGCGGCCTTTCCAATCGGCATCAAGCAGCACCGGGATCTGGTTGGCGTCGATGTCGTTGACGTCGTGCGGAATGAACTGGAAGTGCCATTTCAGCTGGCCCGTGTCGGCATCGAGCGCGATGACGCAATCGGAGTAGAGGTTGTCGCCCAATCGCACGCTGCCGTCATAGTCAGGACCAGGATTTCCGGTGCCCCAGTAGACTAAGTTCAACTCCGGGTCATACGAACCAGTTACCCACGTCGTTGCCCCGCCGTACTTCCAGCTATCACCGGACCAGGTTTCATGACCCGGTTCGCCGGGGCTAGGCGTGGTCCAGAAGCGCCAGGCGCGCTTGCCGGTCTTGGCATCGTAGGCGTCCAGAAATCCGCGGACGCCATACTCAGCACCCGCAATGCCGACAATGATCTTGTCCTTGATCGCCAGCGGCGCGGCGGTCATGGTGTAGGCCAGCTTCCAATCGGCCACCTCGACATCCCATTCGACTCGCCCGGTGCGGGCATCGAGCGCCACCAAGTGCGAATCGATCGTATTGACGAAGATTCTTCCATCCAGTGCGGCCACGCCGCGGTTGACCTGACCGCAGCAGACGGGAATGCCAGACGGCAGGCTGCGGCGGTAGTGCCAGAGGGGGCGGCCGGTTTTGAGATCGAGCGCCGTGACGTCACTGGGCGGGTCAGTGATGTACATGACGCCGTCAAACACCAGCGGCGTCGTCTCAAAGTGCTGGCGTCCGCGGACCTGGTACATCCAGGCGGGCTTCAACTGCGCTACGTTGGCGCGGTTGATCTTCGACAAGGCTGAATAGTGATGCGAGGCGTAGTTGCCGGAGTAAGTCAGCCAATTGGCGGGCTCGGACGAGGCTTTCAGGATGCGCTCATAGGGCACTTGTGCGGAAGTGGCGAGAGCGGAAGCGGCGAGGGCGGCTAGCAAGACAAGGTTCTTCATTGGCTCTCCTGGAGACTGGCCAGATAGGCGACCAGATTCGTCAGCTCCGCGGCGCTGAGCGTGTCCCGATAGGAGGGCATGGCCGACCGCTTCAGGTCTTTGCGGAGGCTGGTCAACTCCTGCTTCCAATGCGAGTGCAGTTGGCCGCCCAGATCGCGGAGCTGAATCGAGAACGTATCCTCATTCACGCGCAAGCCCTGGACGCGGCGGCCTTCGGGCGTCACCACTTCAACCCAGGCATAGTTGGGTGGAAAGTCGGCTGCGGGATCAACCAGGGACTGGCGAAGGTGTTGTGCGCTGCGCCGTCCGCCGATGCCATCGAGGTCTGGCCCGAAGATGCTGCCTTGGCCCTGGACGATGTGACAGGCGAGGCATCGCCCCCGGCCGAAGAAGACCTCAGACCCCGCGCGCGCATCTCCCGCCACCGGTTCCGACTGGGCCGCGCCCAGCTGCCGAACATGGGCCGCGACGGCGAGAATCTCCGCGTCAATCAAGCCGGTACCGGGCATGCCCGTTCCCGGAATTCCCCCACGGATGATCCGGCTGAGTGAGGCGTCATCGGTGGCGTGCAGCAGCTTGGGCTTGGCCAGCACGGGGCCCCGCCCGCCTTCGCCGCGAGCTCCGTGACACATCGCACACTGGCCGAGGAACAAGCGCTCGCCCAGCGTCCGCTCCTGGCCGGACAAGGTAAACAGGCAGCCGCCAGCTAGGCAGGCGACGAGAATGGCACGCCACGCCTCCGGGCGGCGCGTCATTGGGGAAATCGGCTGAAGGCTCGAGTTGCTCATCAGTCAATTGACGCTGCTTCCCGGTGTCTCATTCTACACAGCTTAGACCAACTGCCCCGAAAGTCCAGGGCTGGTTCTAAAAGGTCAGCCTCAACCCAAGCTGAACATCGCGTTCGCCCTCGCCGAACAAGGTCCCGGTGATCTGCCCAAAGTTCCCGGCATTGACATTGTTCACCGGGTTGCCGAAGCGCGGAGTGTTCGTCAAGTTGTAGAACTCTCCCCGGAACTCCAGCCGCATACCTTCTCGCACGCGGAAGAAGCGGAAGATCGAAAAATCGTAGTTGCCAAAGCCGGGTCCGCGTACAATGTTGCGGCCACCGTTCCCAAACGTACCCGGAGCGGGTGCGGCAAAGGCTGCCGTATCCATGTACAGTTGACCCGGCCCATAGCCTCCGCGAATGGTGGTGGCGCGCAGGACGTTGGCGAAGTTGCCATTTCCAGGACAGTTGCAAGGCCCGGCGTCGGCCACGATCGAGAATGGCGCTCCGGTGACGAACCGGGCGATTCCAGCGATCTGCCAGTCGCCCGCCACCCAACTGGCGGGTCCGGACTTGGCGAAGCGCTTGCTCTTACCAAATGGCAGTTCCCAGATGTGATTCACGGTGAGCATGTGGGTACGGTCAAACCCGGCGGGGCCGTAATGGCGCTCGCGCACCGCACCGGGGATGGTGAAGCCGGGCTGATCATCACCCACGCCCAGCGTCTTGGAGAACGTATAGGCCGCCTGGAACGAGAGGCCCTGCGAAAAGCGCTTCTGCACATTCACCTGAAGGCCGTTGTAGTTGTTGTTGTAGGCATTGGCGCGCTCAGCAACGCTCGCCGTGCGCCCGAATCTCTGATTAAACGCGAGGCCGGCCGCGCCTTGCCCCGGGAGGGCGAAATTCAATTCCCGCTGGCCGGGTATGCGGCGGCCCAAGGTGCCCACAAACGCCGCGTCCGCCACCCAACCGCCCGCCAGTTGGCGCTGGACCGTAAAGCTGTAGCTGTGGACCATCGGAATCGGGTTGTTGCCGGGCACGGTGAAGTAACCCTGGTTAGGGGCGGGGCTGATGGTGCCGCTGGAAGGAATGGGGATTAACGAGAACGCGGGCAGCGTGTCGGC
>JBIKMK010000207.1:0-6740 GCA_044359315.1 Bryobacteraceae bacterium
GCAGATAAGCGGCCGCTTTGGGGTCCGCTTCGTAGCGCTTGACGCCGGCATTCAACGCCCGGTCGTCATCGGAACCCGAATAAATCGTATTGCGGTTGTCGAACGGATTGCCGCCGGCGCGTTTGGTCAGTTCGGCCAGAATGCCGAAGGCGAAGGCGATCACACCTGCCGCGTCGCGGTTGGTCTTAAAGCCGTTCATGCGGCGGATGGCGGCGGCTTTCGCCGGGTCGGCCTCCAGCGCTTTCGTGATTGCGGGGGTTACCTGCGAACTCGCCAACTCCGCCGTCACCACGCCGGGGAACAGATACTCAAACACCACCTTGCCGTCAAAGGCTCCGCGCGCCATAAACCAGCTGGGCGCCGCCAGCGGTGCGCAAAGCGGTAGACCGCCCTTATAGACGGTGGGATTGGTTTCCATCAGCATCATCGTCAGAAAGCCGCCCATCGAATGCCCGGTGATCCAGGTGTCCACCGGAGCCTTGTACTTGGTGGCGAAGTACCGGCGCAGCGATTCGGTGTCCACGGCCGCTTCCGCGATGGCCCAGCCGCCGGCGGCGTAGCCGGACTGTGCCAGGGCAAAGCCGCGATCGAGAAAAACCTTCATCAACGGGTTTGCCGGGGTCTCCTTGAAGGTGCCGGGGGTCGAGCTGTAGCCATGGCAGTAAATCACCAGTGACCCGTTCCAGTTTTCTGGCACGTCGATGCGGAACTGGGCTCCATTGATGCTGCCGAGTTCGACACCGGCGAAGGAAACGGCGCTGAAGACCAAGGCAGAAAAAGCAGCAAGAACAAGACGCATAATTGACAGTCTAGTCTGTTCCAGGTGGTGGCCAGGGTCTACTGGAACTCGCCGGCGGCCAGCCGCCGCACAAAATCGGTGTCGCCGTCCAGGAAATCCATGCGCGGCATCTGGGCGGCGGTCACCCAGCGGATCTGCTCAAAAGCGTGTGACTGCGGCTCACCCACATAGGCACCGACACGGATAAAGATCAGTTCGATCGGTGGCTTGCCGCGGTAAGAATACTCATAGCGGATCACCTCCGTGCCGATTTCCGCCTCAATTCCCAACTCTTCCCGCAGCTCCCGCCGTAGGGCATCGCGCGGCGTTTCTCCCACTTCGATCTTGCCGCCTGGAAACTCCCATTTATAGGGATGGGTATCATTCCGCCGGCGCTGCCCGGCGAGAAAGTATCCGTCACGCTCCACCAGGCCTGCCACAACGCGGATCATGCCCGCACCCCGGGTGTGCCCTCCAGGCAGCCGATAAAGGTGAAGGCGAAAAACTCCATGCCGGTGGTGCGGCAGCTGAGTTCCAGTAACCCTTGCCGGAACTGGTCTCCGCTGAACAGGTTGTACATGCGCGGAGCATCTACGGCGAAGGTTTTCAACGGCTGCCCATCCAGGGTCACGTTCACGGTCCCGGGCTTCTCCGGGTAGATGACCACGTTGACTTCCGCGGCCGAAAAGCGCAACCGCATCCGGGAGCCGCGGGGGTCATGGATGGAAGCCGCGACCACCACTGATTCCGGCGTCGTGGCCCACCACCCGTCCAGCTCGATCAACTCGTCGGGCGGCGCCGTGACGGCATAGTGGAACTCCAGCATCTTGTCGGGCTCAAAAGCCGGTTCCGGATTCGCGATCCGTCCGCGTCCGGTGCCGCAATAGAGCTCAGGCGTCGGTCGGCGGCACAGCTGCAATGCACCCGGTTCATCCAGCGCCCGCAACGGCGCCATCAGCGGCGGCATCTTCACCCCGGGCCGGGCATCCAGCAGCAGTTCCTGGATTGCCTCCTCCACGTCCTGATACTGGCCTTCGCCCAGCGTAAAAAATCGGATGTAGCCATCCTTGTCGATCAAGTACTTGGCTGGCCAGGCCTTGTTGGCGAACGCGTGCCAGATGGCGTAGTCGTTGTCGAGCACCACCGGGTACTCCAAGCCCTGCTCCACGATCGCCCGCTCAATGTGGGTGCGGTTCTTCGAGAAACTGAACTCCGGCGCGTGGACACCGACAATCTGCAGGCCTTGTGTCGAATAGCGCCGGTGCCACTCCTTCAGATACGGCAGCGTGCGCAGGCAGTTGACGCAGGTGTAGTCCCAGAAATCGATCAGCACCACCTGGCCCCGCAGCTGCTTCAGCGACAGCGGCGGCGAGTTCAGCCAGACCTGCCCGATCTCGGGCGCATGGACGGTTTTCGGAATCAGCTCCAAGCTAATGAGAATAGCAGTGGCCGACAATGAATACGTGCACTCACCGCAACTGCTGGATCATTTTGAGAACCCCCGCCATGCCGGCGAACTGGACGCTCCGGCGGTGAAGGTGGATGTGATGAATCCCGTCTGCGGTGACATGCTGCGTCTGTCAGCGGAGTGTGAGGAGGGCGTCATCACGCGGGCCGCTTTCAAGGCCAAGGGCTGCACGGCGTGTCTCGCGATGGGCTCCGCGTTGGCAGAGCTGCTGACGGGCCGCGCGCGAGGCCAACTACGCCAACTGCGGGCGGCTGATATTGACCAGGCGCTGGGCGGGCTGATCAACGAATCGAAGCACGTGGCGCAGCTGGCGCTGGATGCTGTGAAAGCTCTTGACGCAAAGCTTGGGCCATCGGGTCCGGCTTAAAGCCGAACGGCCCGGGCTTGGACTTAAACTTTACCCGGCCATCGGTGCCGATCACATACAGGCGGTCCGGCCAGCCGGTGTAGGCGCGCTCGGTCGCGTTGTCGATGGTGTCGAGCAGCGCCGGAAGCTCGATCTTCAGGTTGCGGATGCAGGCTCCGGCAACATGCGCGCGGTCGTCATCGGACTTGGGGTCGGCAAACAAAACGTTCTGGGTGACGTTGGAATCCAGTTGCCAGCCGTCGGTGGAATGGGCTTCCTGGATGTAGACGATGTAGAACGCGGCCTGGTCTTTGAACTCGCGGTAAAGCTTGTTGAGGGCGGGAACCTCCCGCCGGAAGGGCGGTCAAGTGTAGCTGCCAAAGACCAGCACCACCGGCCGTACGCCGCGGTTCTGGGACAGTTGCACGGTGGCGGACCGGTCAAACGTGGAGAGGTTGAAATCCGGTGCTTGATCGCCAATCTGGAGCGTGCCCCCGCGGGCGCTGTTCCACAACACCGGGAACGGCGACAGCATCATCATGGGCTGCGGTAAGCGGGCGACGCCTTGAGCGAACTGCTCCGGCGGGCGCGTCATCAGCCAGTACATGAAGACGTTGAACACCGCCAGAAAGGCGAACAGGGCTAATGCGGCGCGGATCAACCACTTTTTCACCATTCGATCTTACCGCCGATCCTTCTGACGTTTGCCCTTGTGCTTGCCGCCGCCCTTGCCGTGCTTGCCGGGCCGTTGATCCGGTTCCGGTGCCTCGCCACTGGCCGCACGCTTGGTGGGCGGGCCGCCACGCTTCAGGGTCTCATCCAGCAGCATGAAGTAGAGCCGCCGCTCCACTGCATCCACCCGAACCAGCACCACCTGCACCTTGTCGCCGATCTTGAACTGGCGCTTGGTCCGCTGGCCCATCAGCGTGCGGGTGTTCTCCTGATAAGTAAACCGGTCACCAGGGATCATGTCGGCCAGCACCAGGCCTTCGATGAAGAGCGAATCGAGTTCGACGAAGAAGCCGGATTTCACGACCGAGATGATGACGCCGGGGAAGTCTTCGCCCACGCGGTCGATCATGAACTGGGCCTTCTTCCACTCCACCAACTCGCGTTCCGCCTCGGCGGCGCGGCGTTCGGTGAAGCTGCAATCGTCGCCCAACTGCCGCAACTCTTCTTCGGCGGGCCGGTCGCGACCCGTGAGGATGCGGTGGACGATCAGGTCCGGGTAACGCCGGATCGGCGAGGTGAAGTGCAGGTAGCTGGGCGCCGCCAAAGCAAAGTGGCCCACGTTGTCGGCGGCGTAACGCGCCTGCTTCAACGAACGCAGCATCAAGTAGCTGAGCACGCGCTCTTCGGCCTTGCCCGCGATCTTGGCGATTAGCTTCTGGTAGTGCTTGGACGTCACCAGCGGGCGTGAGTTGTCGGCCAGGATCACATCCTTGCGGATCTTGCGGCCATCGCGCGTGCGCTGCACCATGTAGTTGCGGCGAACGGCGATGGGGCCCATGCCCAAAGTTGCACCAAAGCGGGCGGCAGTGTCTTCAAACTCCATCACGCGCTTGGGGTCTGGCACTTCATGGATGCGGAAGAGCGTGGGGATGCCTTTCGATTCCAGGTGTGTGGCCACGGCCTCATTCGCCGCGAGCATGAACTCTTCGATCAGCCGGTGTGCGATGTTGCGCGGTGCGCGCGACACACCCACCATGCTGCCTTGCTGGTCAAACTCAATGAACGCTTCCGGCAAATCAAAATCAATCGACCCGCGGCGGTCGCGCTTCTTTTGCAGGATCAAGGCCAGGTCCCGCATCGGTGCGAACTTTTCGTAGTCGGCACCGGCGGGCTCGCCTTCCAGAATCTCGTGCACACGAGTGTAGGTCATGCGCGCCGAAGACCGGATCACGCTCGGGGTGAAGCGCGCGGCGACGGTTTCGCCCTGATGATCGATCTCGAGCAGTGCCGAAACAGTCAGCCGGTCCACGTTGGGCCGCAGCGAGCAGATGTCGGTGGAAAGCTCCACCGGCAGCATGGGAATCGCCCGATCCGGAAAGTAGACGCTGGTGCCGCGGTGCTGCGCTTCGACGTCGATCACGGAGCCCGGCGTGACGTAGTGGCTGACGTCGGCAATGTGGACGTGGAGTTGCCAGTGGCCATTCTCCGCCCGGCCCACCCAGACGGCGTCGTCGAAGTCGCGTGCGGTTTCGCCATCAATGGTGACGCAAGTCTGCTCGCGGAAATCTTCGCGTCCTGCCAGGTCAATGTCGAGCGTGATCAACCGAGCCGCATCCAGCACCTCCGGCGGGAAGTGATGCGGCAGATGGTGCTTGCGGATGGTGATCTCGACGTCGACGCCAAAGTCACCGGGCGCACCCAGGATCTCCACCACGCGGCCCACAGCGTTGTCCGATTCGCGGGTGGGAAATTCGAGGATCTGGACGTTGACGATCAGCCCTTCCAACTGCTCGATCGAGTCATAGACCTTGGGCGCGACACCGACGCGGTCCGCTTGCGCATCGGGCGGAGGAAACTCCATCCCCTCGGGAATCTCGATCCATTGCTTTAGGCGGCTGTCGTGCGGCTTGACGAAGCACTGCTTGCGGCGGACCAGCATTTCGCCCACCACGGTTTCATTGCCGCGCTCCACCACCTTGACGATCTCACCATCCGCCTTGTGGCCATATCGATTGATGCGGACCAGCACGCGGTCACCATGCATCGCCTTGGCGGCTTCCGGCGGCGGAATGAAAATGTCTCCCTCAATGCCGGTGAGCTCTACCTCTGGCTTGACGAAGCCATAGCCATCGCGGTGCATGCGGAGTTCGCCGCGGGCATACTTGTTCGAGTCGCGTTTTTCTTTGGGTCTCACAGGCAATCTTTCGAGAGGTCTACCGCCGCTGTATCTTCAAAGTACGCATGGAACTGAAAGCAGTGAGACTGGAAATCCCCGAAGGCGTCAACCTGATCCTGGGGCAGAGCCACTTTATTAAAACGGTGGAAGACATCTACGAAGCCATTGTGAACACAAACCCGGCCGCGAAGTTTGGCGTCGCCTTCAATGAAGCCTCCGGCGCCTGCCTGACGCGTGTGGAAGGCAACGATGAAGCGCTGAAAGATTTGGCCGCCTACAACGCTGGTCAGGTGGCGGCGGGACACACGTTTGTCGTGGTGCTGCGCAACGGGTTCCCCATCAACGTGCTGGGCCGGATCAAGGATGTGCCGGAGGTGGTGAACATCTTCTGCGCCACCGCCAATCCGGTGGAAGTAATCGTTGCCGAAACGGAACAGGGCCGCGGCGTGCTGGGCGTCATTGACGGTGCCTCGCCGAAGGGTGTTGAAGGGCCGGACGGTGTTGAGTGGCGGCATAGCTTCCTGCGCAAGATCGGTTACAAGCGATGATCCGCACCTTAGCTGAGATGGAAGAAGAGCTGTCGCGGCCCACGGATCTGGACCGCCAGGCGATGGCCGCGCTCGATGGCGATCTGCTGATCCTGGGCGCGGGCGGCAAGATGGGGCCCACGCTGGCGATGCTGGCGAAACGCGCCGCGCCGGATAAGCGCGTTATCGCAGTGTCGCGCTTTTCCAATCCCGCCGCGGCGGAGGCGCTCCAAGCGGCGGGCGTCGAAGTGATCGCCTCTGATCTGATGGATGAGCGCGATATCCGTGAGCTGCCGGACGCCACCAACATCATCTTCATGGCTGGGCATAAGTTCGGCACCGCGGGTAATCCCGGAGCCACCTGGGCCCGCAATGTCCTGTTGCCCGCCCGTTGTTGCGAACGGTATCCCGGGGCGAAGTGGGTGGTGTTCTCCAGCGGCAACATTTATCCGCTGACGCGTTTCGGCGCGACCGAGCAGACCGAGACCGTGCCCGTGGGCGAGTACGCCCAAACCGTGCTGGGCCGCGAGCGCGTCTTTGAGTTCTACGAAGCGCAGGCCGTCTACTTCCGCTTGAACTATGCGGTGGAGTACCGCTATGGCGTCCTGCTCGACATAGGCCTGGCGGTCTTTGAGCGGCGGCCGGTGGATCTCTCCATGGGCCGGCTGAACTGCATCTGGCAGCGCGATGCGAATTCAATTGCGCTGCGCAGTTTGGGCATGACGGGCAAGCTGAATGTAACTGGGCCGGAGACGCTGGCCGTTCGTGCTGTG
>JBIKMK010000208.1:0-6738 GCA_044359315.1 Bryobacteraceae bacterium
GTCGCTATCACCATCGACCTGCCGGAGCCCTCCACCGTGCAGGATTTTCAGGAAATGGCCCGCGCCGTCCAGCAGGCCTTTGAGTTGCAGAAGTTCGCCATCGACCCCACGCGGCGCGTCGCACTCATGCGGGACCGCTGGCACAAGGTGCAAGGGGCCAAGATCCTGTTTGAGCAGCTGATGATGCGGCGGCCGGAAGTGATGCTGGACATCGAGTTTATTGAACTCGCCAAGAAGCGCGACACCAGCATGGGCCTGTCGCTGCCCACGTCGCTCAACTTCAGCTATCTGGGCGGGGTGCTGAATTCCCGGCCCTCGGTGTCCAGCGCGTTGTCGTTGTGGACGTTTGGCGGCGGGCTGTCGATGATGGGCGTCGCAGCGGTGGGGGCGGGCGTTTTCGGCAGCCTCACGTCGACGCGCGCCGAATCCATCTATCATGCCGGCATGCGCAGCTTGGACAATCTACCGGCGACGCTGCACATCGGGGACAAGTTCCCGATCCAGACGCAAGCCTTTATCGGCGATACCTCCGGGGCCAATGCCGGCGGCACCAACGTCTTCCGGCCACCGCCGCAGATTCAGTTTGAAGATCTGGGCTTGTCGCTGAAGATCACGCCCCGGGTGCATGGCACCGAGGAAGTGACGCTGGCCATTGAGAGCGAGTTCAAAGTGCTGACGGGCGAATCGCTGAACGGCATTCCCGTGATCTCCAACCGCAAGGTCCAGTGCCAGGTGCGGCTGAAGCAGGGGGAATGGGCGATTGTGTCGGGCTTGGTCACCAGCAATGAAACCAAGTCCTTTTCGGGAATCGCCGGCCTGGCGCAGATTCCGGGCCTGGGCGCGGCGTTGCGCAAGAATGACCGGCAGAAGTCCGAGGGGCAAACCCTGCTGGTACTGCGGCCGCGCATCGTGGGCTTTGGGGCGTCCGAATACGTCGCCCGCGACATCTGGGTGGGCACCGAGACCCGCCCCCTACCCGCCATTTAGCCTGCCTCCGCCGGGCTTGGTACCATCAAGTCGAATGTCGACTAAGGTAACCATTTTCAACAACGGCCCCATCCGCATTGAGGGCGATTTCGAGATTGTCGATGCCGCCGGCAATAAGTACGGCCTGGGCGGCCGCTCCGCCATCGGCCTGTGCCGCTGTGGTCTGTCCGCCAACAAGCCCTTCTGCGACGGCACCCACGCCCGCCAGGGTTTTGACTCGCTCTGCGAAGCCAAGGAACTGCCGCCGCCCAAGCCGAAGGTTTAGTTTCGGCTGCGAAGTCTGCCTGCGCGCCGTATCGGACTGGTCATGGCCCAGGAAATCTGTTTCCGAGGAGGGTCGTGATACACTGTGTCACATGAAGCGAGCCAGTGTTCGCGAACTGCACCTCAACACCAGTTCCCTCCTGAAGCAGGTGGAGCAAGGTGAGGTCTTCATGATCGAGAAGAATGGTCGTGTGATCGCTGAAGTGCGTGGCCGCACGGACGGTATCTGCCCACCTTTTCCCAACCGCGAAGCTTTGTTCGCCAGCCTGACGCCGGTGGACGAGGATTTCACGACCGGAATCATCTCTGAAGACCGGGAACGGGGTTAAGTGAGTGATCTTTTGCGACTCTTGTTACGTCGCAAAGTGTTATCTGGCGGAACCAGATAGCGCTTCCGTCCGATTACTGGTGGCGGCGGCAAGTATCCGAGTGGTCTCAGCCTGGAGTGCGGTGGAAGCACAAGCGGCATTCCATCGCCACCTCCGTGAGGGGCGCTTGACCTTGGGCCAATATGAGGCAATCAGTTCTGCCTTTGAGGACGACATGGCTGTGGGCAGGTGGCAAGCGGTGCCAGTGACGGCCCCACTACTGCTGCGGACGGTTCGTCGGCTGCGTAGCTTGCCAGCGGGAGTTTTCTTGCGAGCCGGCGATGCGATGCAAATCGTGTCTGCGCTCGAAGCAGGCTGTGATGAAATTTGGTCGAGTGACCGTCACCTGCTGGCCGCCTGCCCCCACTTTGGCTTGGAGGGCCGTACTGCCCCTACGTTACCTGGGGCAGCTTCGATATAATTCCGGGCAATGCTCCGAGCTGTGTTTTGCTTTGCCATTGCCCTCGGCCTGCGTGCGCAGGCTCCGGTTAGCTTTGAGCGCGACCTGAAGCCAATTCTGAGTCGTCAGTGCTTGGCCTGCCACCAGCCCTCCGGCCCACAGTCCGGCCTGTCGCTGGCCAGCGTGGAGAGCTTCATCAAGGGTGGAGCCAAAGGGGCGGCGCTGATAGCCGGCCAACCCGATCAGAGCCTGGTGATGAAGTACCTGGTGGGCGAGGCGAAGCCATCGATGCCCCTGGGCGGTAAACTTCTCCCGGCCGAGCAGGTGGACCTCTTCCGGCGCTGGATTCGGGAAGGGGCCAAGGATGATTCCGCAGCCACCCCGGCCCTGGTGTCGAGCGCACCCAAGGTTCCTGTCTACAAGCAATCCCCGCTGATCACCGCCGTGGCCTTTTCGCCCGATGGCCAGTGGATGGCCGCTTCCGGGTACCGCGAGATCCTGCTGCATGAGATGTCCGCCGGGCGCCCGGCAAAGCTGGCGGCTCGCCTGCCAGGACGGGCCATGCGTATTCACGGACTGGCGTTTTCGGCCGACGCAAAGACCCTGGTGGCCACCGGTGGCGACCCCGCGCAGTCCGGCGAAGTCCAGGTCTGGGATGTAGCCGGCCGGTCATTGCGGTCAGAGACCAAGCTCTCCTCCGACACGTTTTTCGGCGTCGCCCTTTCACCCGACGGCACCCGCGCAGCCTTTGCCGGTGCAGATAAGTCGATCCGGCTTTTCGACGTGGTGGCGGGCAAAGAGATCCGCAAGATGGACCACCACGAAGAATGGGCATTTTCGACTGTCTTCGGCATTGACGGCAAGCGTCTCGTGTCGGTGGGCCGGGACCGGGCCGCGAAGTTGATCGATGCCTCCAGTGGAGCCTTCATCGAGAATGTGAACCTGCTGCGCGATTCCTTAACCACCATCGCCCGGCACCCCCGGCGCGATTGGGTGGTGATCGGCGGCCAGGATCGGACGCCATACCTCTACCGGATGGATCGGCCCCGAGCCATGCGCATCGCCGATGATTCGACGTTGATCCGCCAGTTTGCCAAACAGGACGGCCCGATTTTGTCGGTGGCCTTCTCGCCCGATGGATCGAAGATCGCGGTGGGCGCGGAAGTGGGCCCCGTGCGGGTGTATGACGCGGAAACGGGCGATTTGGTGGCCAGTTGTAGCGGACATCAAGGGGGCATCTATTCCGTGCAGTTTGTGCCGGATGGGTCAAGCGTCGTCGCGGCGGGCTTCGATGGGCAGATCCGATTTTTCAGCTTGAAGGGCGAGCTCCAATTGGCGTACATACCCGTACCGATCGGGGCCGGTCAGGTGGCAACCCGATGATTACGGTGGCGTTGTGTAGCCTACTGGCGCTGGCGCCGGTGATTCGCGAAGCGGTCCCGCCGGGGGCTCAGCGCGGCAAGTCGGTGAAGGTCGTTCTGAAGGGTGAGGGCCTCACCCCCACTTCGAAGCTGATCAGCGACATTCCCGGCAGCATCACGCGCCTCACCGGGGCCGAGTATTCATTTCTGGTGGAGCTGAAGCCGGACGCCGCCGTCGGCCTCTATCCGATTCGCCTGGTGAACGAAGACGGCCTCTCCAATCTGGTGCTGTTTAGTGTCGGGTCACTGCCGGAATCGAATGAAGTGGCCGATTCGGCCGTTGAGCCTAAAGGCAAGCGTGATGGAGCGGGCGAGACCCGCGAAACGGCGATGGCGCTGAAGTGGCCGTTGACGGTGAATGGGTCGCTCGATGGTCCTGATGTGGACTACTACGCGCTCGATATCCGCACGCCGCAGAAGCTGGTGATCGAAGTGGACGCCCGGCGCGCGGGCTCCGCCCTAGATCCGGCCTTTGAGGTGGAGGACGCCCAAGGCAAGGTGATCGCCAAAGCCGATGATTCGCCCGGCTGCGGCGTCGATAGCCGTCTGGAAGTGAGTTTCACGCGGCCCGGACGTTACTTTGTCCGGCTTCATGATTCCAAGTACTCGATTCAGGATGTGGGCTTCTATCGGCTCAAGGTAGGCCAGTGGCAGTTTGCCGACACGGTGTTCCCGCTGGGTACGCCGCGCGGCACCAGCGCCAGCCTGACGCTCGCCGGGGGCAATCTGGCCGCGCCCAAAGCCATCACCGTCGCAATGCCCGCGGATAAGCCGGTCGCACTGGTCCAGGTGGAAGGCTCAGCCTCGCTGCCGCTGGCCGTCGCCTCCGCCGAGGGTGCTTCGGATCCCGCGGCGGCTCCGGGAACAGCCCTTCGCAGTTCACTTTGGGTGAATGGCCGCCTGGAGAAGCCCGGCGCAGTCCACGACTACAAGTTGGCGGTGGAACCGGGGCAGTCCTGGCTGGTGGAACTGGCCGGGCGCGCGGCGGGTCCTAGTCTGGCGGATCCGTTTGTGACCGTCTATGGTCCCGGCCGCAAGAAGCTCGCCACCCGCAATGAAGTGGCCAACGCCGCCTTGGCGCTGCCCTTCGTGGTCCCGGCAGGAGTGAGCGAAGTGACGGTCAGCATAGAAGAGCTGCTGGGCCGCGGCGGCGACCAGTATCACTACCGGATGCGCGCCACCAAGGCTGCGGCTGACTTCGTGGCCTCCATCGCCACGCCGTTTATCAATTTGCCCGCTGGAGGCACCGTGGTGATTCCCGTTGCCATTCAGCGGCGTGGCTATGACGGCCCCATCAAAGTGTCGGTGGTGAACGCGCCCCCGGGCGTCAAGGTGGCCGGTGGACACATCCCGTCCGAAGCCGCGGCGCAGAGCTTTAACAATGACAATGCCGGTTTCCGAGGTGCGCGTGGTGCCATTACTCTGACAGCCCCGCCCGATCTGGCTCCCCAGACTGGCGAACTGAAGCTGGTGGCCGTAGCCGAGACACCGCAAGGGCGGCTGGTGCGGGAACTGAACGGACCCGCCATGGCGGTTGCGGTGCGGGGCCTGCGGCAAGGCACCGTGAATGCGAACTGGCTGGGATACCGGCTGCCCTTCTCGACGGCCAAGCCGCTTCCGGTGTCGGTCGGCACCGTCTCGCCGCTGGTGCGGATGGCCCAGGGTTTTGAGATCCCGCTCGGCTACAGGATTCAGCGGCGGACAGGCGCCCCTGGCGCTCTGCGCGTCGCGTCCTCGCAGCCAAGCGCGGTGGGCAATCTTCGGATCGGGGGTGCCGAACCCGGCAAGAGCCCGGACAGCGGCTCCATGTCGCTGCAAACCAACTTCGCAACGCCGATGGGGACGTTTGATCTGCTGGTGTTGGCGGATGTCACCCTGGACGGCAAGACCGTCACCATTCCGGGCCCCGCCATCGAGATTGACGTGGTACCGGGCTTCCATGTCTACCCGGCCGCCAAGGATTTGCCGGCGCGGGCCGGGTCGGCCTTCACGGTGTCGGGAGAGTTGCTCCGGGAACCGACCTTTGAAGGGGGTATCGTTCGGCTGGCCATGCAGGAGCTGCCGGAAGGCGTGGTTTGCGCGGGCAGCGAATTGGCTGCCGATGTGCGGGCGTTTTCGCTGTCCTGCCAGGTGGCCGCCACGGTGAAGCCGGGCAGCTATCCGGTGCTGCTGACCAGTTCGGCCCCAGAAGTAGGCCGCAAGGCGAAGGCCGAGTATAAGGGTCCGGAAACGGCGTTGACGTTGAAGGTGGGAAACTGAAGATGAGGTTTCAAATGCGGTTGGGCATTCTGTTGATGGCGGGCCTGTCCGGGGCCTTGTGGGCGGCTGAGCCGCTGACGTTCGTCCGGGATGTGCTACCCGTGATGAACAAGGTAGGCTGTACCTCCGGCCCCTGCCACGGTGGAGCCAAGGGCAAGGGTGGCTTTAAGCTATCCCTCCGCGGCTACGATGCCGAGTTCGACTACCGCGCCATCCTGCACGACCTTTCCGGCCGCCGCTTCAACCGCACCGAGCCGGAGAGCTCCTTGATCCTGCTGAAGCCAGCCATGAAGGTGGCCCATGGGGGCGGTCTGCGGCTGGACCCTGCCTCGGCGGACTACGCGACGGTTTTGCGGTGGCTCTCCGAGGGTGCCGTTTTTGGCGACGTGGCCACGGGTGGCGTCACCAAGCTGACCATTGAGCCCTCTGAAGTGTTCGCTGAAAAACCCGGTCCCAAGCAGCAGTTGAAAGTGGTGGCCACCTATGGCGACGGCGCCACTCGCGACGTCACGCAATGGGCGCTGTACTTGAGCACCTACGAGCCGGCGGCGGCGGTAAGCGATGGCGGCCTGATCACGACGCAGCGCAAGGGTGAGACCTCGGTGCTGGTCCGCTATGAAGGGCGCTTGAGCGTCGTCCCGGTCACCGTGTTGCCGGAGAAGACCGGTTTCGCCTGGTCCAACCCGCCCGCCTGGAACTACATTGATGAGCAGGTGAATGCCAAGCTGAAGCGGCTCCACGTGCTGCCGTCGAAGCTCTCCGGCGATGAAGAGTTCTTGCGCCGCGTGTCGCTGGATCTGATCGGCCTGCCGCCGTCCCCCGATGAGACTCGCGCGTTTTTGGCCGACAAGCGCGAGACCCGGCTGAAGCGGACCGCGATGATCGACAAGTTGATGGCCCGGCCCGAGTTTCTCGCGCACTGGGCCGTCAAATGGAGCGACCTCCTGCAGGTGAACCGCAGCAAGCTGGGCGACAAGGGCATGTGGGCGTTCCGGGAATGGATCAAGGAGTCGCTGGCCGCCAACAAGCCCTACGACGC
>JBIKMK010000402.1:0-4614 GCA_044359315.1 Bryobacteraceae bacterium
GCCGCGCCCAGCAGCAGCCGCTGCCACAGTGGAATCTCCGGCAGCGCCCAACCCAGGTAGAAGACAGCGAACACCAGTGCCCCCACCATGGAGGCCACGGCACCCTCCCAGCTTTTGCCCGGTGAGATGACGGGGGCCAGTTTGTGTTTGCCAAAGGCGCGTCCGGCGTAGAAGGCCGACACATCGCCCACCCAGTTGATGGCTACGGCAAATAGCAGCCAGTGGGCTGAGGCCTGACGGAGGCTCAGCGCGGCCGCCCAGGCTCCGAAGACGTACAGCACGCCCAGCACAAAGGCTCCGGCGCTGCCCAGGGCCCGCTTCAAGTCTTCCGTACGCAAGGCCAACGCCAGGGCGGCGACGGCAAAGATCAACGGGAGTTGGGCGGCGGCCGGCGTGGGCAAGGGGGCCAGCAACAGGACACCCGCCGTGTAACCCGCCACTGGCATCGTGAGATAGCCGTGACCCGCCGCCAGCCGGAGATACTCGCGGTAACAGAGCACACCCAGCAGCAACACGACGCCCCAGAAGAGCGAGTATGGAGCAGCGATAATCACCCAGCAGACGGCCGGGACCAGCAAGACCGAGGTGA
The DNA here is from genome assembly GCA_044359315.1 of Bryobacteraceae bacterium. Taxonomy (GTDB): domain Bacteria; phylum Acidobacteriota; class Terriglobia; order Bryobacterales; family Bryobacteraceae; genus JAPKYZ01. The sequence continues at coordinate 590 of JBIKMK010000402.1, forward strand.
TGATCCGCTTCATGAGCGTATGCCCGTTTTCGATGCGTCGCCCGGGGGATACACCCGGGCCACTGCGTCCACCGGGCCCAGGATCATCGCGCCGGGGCCGCCACGATCTCCGACAGCAGATCTTCTTCTTCGAGAGCCGCCGGCATGGTGAGGACCGGTTTCAGGCCGCCGAAGCGGCGGTCGCGGGTCTGGTAGTCGACAATCGCGCGCAGCAGATCCCGGCGGCGGAAATCAGGCCACAGCGTTTCGGTGACGTGGAGCTCGGCATAAGCGATCTGCCACAAAAGGAAGTTGGAGACCCGCATCTCACCCGAGGTCCGGATCAGCAGGTCAGGGTCAGGCAGACCCGCCGTGTAGAGCCGCGAAGCCAGCGCCGATTCGTCAATCACCAGCGAATCCAGACGGCCCGCCAACCGGGCTTCATCCAGCAGCCGGTTCACCGCGTCCACCATCTCCGCCCGCCCGCCGTAGTTGATCGCCAAATTCAGCTTCAATCCGGTATTGCGCGCGCAGGCCGCCATCCAGGCGGCCAAACGCGCCCAGACGGACGTTGTTGTCCATCAAAGTAGCGTGTTCCTGGCGCAGGTATTGCCGCAGTAGCCGCCACAGCGTTTCTACTTCTGCGCGCGGCCGCTTCCAGTTCTCCATGGAGAACGCGTAAAGCGTGAGCGCTTCCAGCCCCAGCGATGCGCAGGTCTCAGTGGCTTCGCGCACGGCCGACACTCCGGCGCGGTGTCCCGCGACACGCGGCATCAAACGCCGCTGTGCCCAGCGACCGTTGCCATCCATAATAATCGCCACATGGCGAGGCAAACGATCCGGGTCCAATTGCGACGCCAGACGCCATTCCTCCCCGCCGGGAGCGAGGGTCTCAACGAAAGCCTTCATCGAACTCTTCCATCTTACATGTTGCGGAAAGGCGGAGGGTTGGGAGGACACACTTTGCATTGTAAAGTTCATTGAAGCCGCCGTCAAGTGTCTCTTGAAGCGCGTTTCCAGCCCCTGTCAAGTACCATCGGAGTCATGCAAGGTTTTCTGCACGGCAAAACGGCGGTTGTCACGGGAGGAGCTCGAGGAATCGGGCGGGCAACGGTGGAAGCACTGCTGCGCGAAGGTGCGCAGGTGGCCTTCTGTGCCCGGACTCCGGAGAGCGTCCAGCAGGCGCTGGACGAACTGGACGTCAAGGATAAAGTCATGGGGCAGGCCGCCGATGTAAGGGATGTCGCCGCGGTGGATCAGTTTTTGGAAGCGGTGGACCGGAAGTTTGGGGGCATCGACATTTTGATCAACAACGCAGGCATCGGGGTCTTCCACCCGGCGGCCGATTTGGCCTGGGAGGAATGGTGCCGCGTGATCGACACAAATCTGTCGGCGGTGTTCTATTTCTGCCGGGCTTGCCTGGGCCGTTTCCGGCAGCGGGGGGGCGGGCAAATCGTGAATGTATCAAGCTTGGCCGGGCGTAACCCCTTTGCCGGAGGAACGGCCTATAACGCTTCCAAGTTTGGGCTAAATGGGTTTACCGAGGCCTTGATGTTGGACCACCGGCAAGAAAATGTGAGAGTCAGTCTTATCTGCCCAGGCAGTGTCGATACGGAGTTTAGTCCCAGGGGACGATCCATGGATTCTTCCTGGAAGATTGCACCGGAGGATGTGGCTGAGGCTGTCATAGGCGTATTGAGGATGCCGGCAAGAACGCTGGTGTCGCTGGTCGAATTAAGGCCCGCAAAACCGCCGCAGAAATAGCCCGCTGCACCCGATGAGAAAAGTGCGATCAGTGCAGGAAAAAGGTAGTAGGAGCATGTGGCGGACTGACACTCTTTCAATTAAACCGGCGCGGCCCAAGGCTGCGGAACCAATGCGGAGCAACGTCTCGCTCGACCCTACGCGCACCGGCCGTGAAGCCTCACAGTTGGAACGCGACCTCCGGCGGCTGATCGTTGGACAGGAAGAGGCGATTGAGCAGATCGTCAACATGTACCAGATGAACCTGACGGGCTTGAACGCGCCCGGACGGCCCATCGCCAATTTTCTTTTTCTGGGCCCCACCGGGTCCGGCAAGACGCGCATCGTGGAGGCAACCGCCGAGGCGCTGCTGAAGAACTCAAAGTCAGTGATCAAGATTGATTGCGCGGAGTTTCAGCATTCACACGAGATCGCCAAACTGATCGGCTCACCGCCCGGCTATCTGGGCCATCGCGAAACCCACCCGCTGCTGTCTCAGGAAGTGCTGAATCAGCACCACACGGACGGCCAGAAGCTGAGCTTTTTGTTGTTCGATGAGATCGAGAAGTCGTCTGACGCTTTGTGGAACCTGCTGCTGGGGATTCTGGACAAGGCGACGCTCACGTTGGGCGATAACCGCAAGGTTGATTTTTCCCGCTGCCTGATCTTCATGACCTCCAACCTGGGGGCCAATGAGATGAGCCAGTTGACCACCAGCAAGCTGGGCTTCAGTTCCGCCTTGCCGCCCACGGACTTGACCGCGCGGAACAACCAGAAGTTGGGCGAGAAAGTAGCCCGCACGGGCCTGGAAGCCGCACGGCGGAAATTTACGCCGGAGTTCATCAACCGCCTGGACAAGATCGTGGTGTTCAAGCCGCTGGGCGAGACGGAATTGCGCAAAATTGTGGACCTGGAACTGAATCAGGTACAGCAGCGCATCTTCAACTCCTCCGACCGGCCCTTCGTCTTCACGGCCTCCGACGGTGCCAAGGAGCACCTGTTGAAGGAAGGCACGGACGTCAAGTACGGCGCCCGCCACCTGAAGCGCGCCATCGAACGCCTGCTGGTTCAGCCGATGTCCAACCTGATCGCCACCGACCAGGTGCGCGGCGGAGACTGGATCAAGATCGATATCGTGGACGGCCGCATCTCCTTCAATCGCGAAGCCGAAGAGCTACCGGTCCATGCGATGGCCGAGTTGGTGGACAACTCCATTGCGTTGCCGCTGGCGTCACTGGCGCAGGCGATTAGCGCGGAGCCGGCAAAGATCCAGACGGCCCGTACTTCCCGCCGGAGCTAGGCCGCAACTCTGCCGGGGCGGGCGGGGCCGCGGGCGGAGAATCCATCTCCAACCGGTAGTCTTTCTGATCGGGTCCGGTCAGCAGAAAGCCACCGCGCAAGTGCGGCACGCTGGAAGAGATGCCCAAGCCTCCAGCCGCTGCACCAGCCGCGGGAAAGCCTTCCGGCAAAGCAAAGCCGGTCACCTTAGACACGTCGGTAAAGACGGCCGCCGGCAGTTGCTCTGCCGTTACCACCAAAGCCCAACGGGGATTCGAAAACGCCTGCGTGGCCCGGAAGCGCAGGCGCATCGGAAGCCCTGCTTTGTCTGAGACGACACTGCCCAGACGAATCGTCTGGCGCGTCAGGTCCGCTTCACCGGTGTAGTAGAGCGTCATCGCACCCGGCTTCAGACCCGGAATATTCCAGCGCTGGAAGCCTTCCAGATCCAACCGTCCATCCAACCTCAGCTTGGACAACGGCCCAACCAACTTGGTGCGCGCGCTGATGCGGCCACTGATGTCCGGGCGTCGGCCTTCAAACAACACCAGCACATCGGCCAGCGAGTTGCGGTCCAAGTCGAGCGTCATGTCCAGTTCCGGCTCGCTTTGGGGCAGGAAGCGCAGACGGCCGTGCGCGCTGAAACTGCCATAGCCCAGCGGCTGGCGATCAGTCCGGGCGGCGTCGGTGAGGATGCGGATATTGAAGCCCGACGTTTCCGTCGGCCACAGTTCCAGGTCAGTGTTGGTGAAATAGAGAACGTGCTTGCGATGGCCCTGCTTGAAGTTGATGCGGCCTCCCCGCACCTTGATCTCCGGCAAATCATTGCCGGTCTCCCGGGCACCAAACAGCCCGGTCAAGAATGGCTGGATGTTCAGTTCGCCTGATTCCGCGCGCAGCAGATTGACGCTGGGCTCCACCAGCCGGATGGTGGAGAACGCCATCTTGCCGGTCAGCAAAGCAAACCAACGCGGCGTGGCTTCCACCGAGTTGACGTAGGCCAGTGGCTCCAACCCCAGGCGCGG
>JBIKMK010000209.1:0-6732 GCA_044359315.1 Bryobacteraceae bacterium
CTTCGCTTGCTGGGGGCTTAGGTAGATGCCCTGGAAGATGTTGAGCGTCACGGCGTCGGGGGCTGACTGCGAGGCGGTGCCGAACATGAGGAAGATGTCCCAGAGGCTGGCGCGGATTTGGACGCTATTGGAATATCCTTCCCGGTAGTCCGGTGTGTTGACCATCGACACCTTCGGTTGAACGTGGGTGGGATTCATCATGAGGACCTCTGGGGGGAATTGGACAGCTGGATTGTTCGGAAGTGATGGCGGGGACGACGGGGCTCGAACCCGCGACCTCCGACGTGACAGGCCGGCGCTCTAACCAACTGAGCTACGTCCCCGCGAATCGTCGAACCCCTTCAGAATACCACGGCCTCGCGGCGGATGTAGAATCGGTGACGAATGAAACTCTTCAAAACTCTCTTTACGGTACTGCCGCTGGTCGGGTTGGCGGCTGAAGGCCAGTTCGTCCGCAAGGACCCGGCGTTTGATCAGCTGGTCCCCAAGGACGCCAAGATTGAGAAGCTGGCGGGCGGGTTGATCTTCACTGAAGGCCCTATCTGGATGCCTGATGGGACGCTGCTGTTTTCTGATGTGCCGGGCAACACGATCTACCGGTGGAAGGAGGGCGGCAAGCCGGAAGTGTTCCTGAAGCCGTCGGGCTATGACGGCAAGGACGCGCCGGCGGGGGCCTATATCGGCTCCAATGGGTTGACGCTGGACAAGCAGGGGCGGCTGATCATCTGCCAGCATGGCAACGGGCAGGTGGTGCGGCGCGAGAAGGACGGCAAGTTGACGGTGCTGGCCAGCAAGTTTGAAGGCAAGCGGCTGAATTCGCCCAACGATGCGGTGTACAAGTCCGATGGCGCGCTCTACTTTACTGATCCGCCGTATGGGTTCCCGAAGCAGGACGAGGACCCGAAGAAGGAGCTGAAGCACAACGGTGTCTACCGGCTGAAGGACGGCCAGCTGACGCTGCTGGTGAAGGAGATGACGCGGCCCAACGGGCTGGCTTTTTCGCCCGATGAAAAGTTTCTCTACGTCGCCAACTCGGATGAGAAGCGCAAGGCGTGGGTGCGGTACGAGGTGAAGCCCGATGGCACGTTGAGCGCCGCGGGCAAGCTGTTCTATGACGTCACCAAGGAGTCGGCCGATGGTTTGCCGGATGGGATGAAGGTGGACAAGCGCGGCAACGTCTACGCGACGGGACCGGGCGGCATCTGGGTGTTTTCGCCGGAGGGGAAGCACCTGGGCACGATTGCTCCGCCGGAGGTTCCCGCCAATTGCCACTGGGGCGGGGCAGATGGCCAGACGCTCTACATGACGGCGCGGACGGGCGTGTATCGGGTGCGCTTGGCGGTGGCGGGTATCCGGCCGTAGCTTGCGGGTGGCAGGGGAGATAGGGTGGCGCATTCCGGTGACCCATCGAATGGCCGGAAAGGCCCGCTCCTGCTGGTCGCGGCTCGGTGCGAGGCGTCAGCGCGAGGGCGAAGACGCCCTAGCTGACGAGGCTGGCCTCGGGTAAAGGCGCGAGGTGAGTGGCGGGAGGCGCGGCCCACCGGTCCAGCGCCGCCCCCAATTGTTTGCCCCGGAGCGGCTTGGGCAGATGGTCGTCCATGCCGGCCTGGAGACACCTCTCGCGGTCGGACGCCATGGCGTTGGCGGTGAGGGCCACGATCGGGATGCGGGCGGATTGCGTGGCGGCCTCATGCTCACGGATCAGCCGAGTGGCTTCCCAGCCGTCCATCTCCGGCATCTGGCAATCCATCAGGACCAAGTCGAAGGTTTGGGTGGTGGCCAGGGCCAGTGCCTGGCGGCCATCGTGAGCGACGGTCACTTCACAGGCGAAGTGTTCGAGGATGGCCATGGCCACTTGTTGGTTGACGGGGTTGTCTTCAGCCAACAGCACGCGCCGCCGGGCGGCCAACGCGGGGAAGGGCATCCCCTGGGGTGCCGGGCTGGGCTCATCGATTGGCTTGGTAGACGCGACGGGTGGGGGAGTTGTGGGAGGCTCGGCAACCGGCTCCGGATCGACGGTGGGGGCCTGCGCCAGCGGCAACTCAAACCAGAACGTGGAGCCCACGCCCGCCTGGCTGGTGAAGCCGATGGAGCCGCCCATTTGTTCGGCCAGCCTTTTCGAAATCGCCAAGCCGAGGCCAGTTCCGCCGAACCGCCGTGTGCTGGAGGCGTCGGCCTGGCTGAACTGCTGAAACAAGTGCTCTTGCTGGTCCGGGGTAATCCCAATGCCGGAATCCTGCACGGTGCAACGGATCCCGTCACCCGGCCGGGACTCAACGGTGATCACCACCTCACCCTGCGCCGTAAACTTGACGGCGTTGCCGGCCAGATTCAACAGGATTTGCCGGACCCGGGAAGGGTCGCCATGATAGCGCCGGGACGGGGCTTGGAAGCGGTTCTCCAGCCGGATCCCTTTGGCCGCCGCTGTCGGCATCAGCATGGCGATGGTTTGTTCGGTCAACTCCTGCAGATCAAAGGGGACATGTTCGATCTGCAGCTTGCCGGCTTCGATTTTGGAGAAGTCCAGCACGTCGTTGATGATGGTGAGCAATGAATCGGCGGAGGCTTGGATGGTGGCGGCGAAGCCGCGTTGCTGGGCGGTGAGCGGGGTGCCCAACAACAGTTCCGTCATCCCGATCACGCCATTCATGGGGGTGCGGATCTCATGGCTCATCATGGCGAGAAACTCGCTTTTGGCCTTCGCTCCGGCTTCCGCCTTCTCGACAGCCCGCAGCAGATCCTGGGTGTAGAGCCGCCGGCGGCGGATGGAAACGATCGTGACGGTCAGCAATGCGGCCGCCAGCAAGCCTACCGGTAGCGTAAAGGCCGGACTGGACCAGAACGGCGGGGGGACGGAGAACTCCAGCTGCGTGCCCGGTTCCATGTATTCACCAAACATCCCTTTGGCCTGCACCTCAAAGACGTGCGGCCCAATGGACAGGCCGCGGGCGGAATGGTTGCGCTCGGTGGTCCAGGGTGACCAGGGGCCTCCATCGAGGCGGAAGCGGGTCTGGATATCGGCGGGGGCGATGCGGGACCAATAGTCCCGCGCGGCCCACTCAAACTCATGGGTGGTATTGGTTACCTGCGGCGGATGGATCGCCACCACGGGCCGCGGATCGGCGGCGCGGGCCAGATTGAGCCGATAGGTACCTTTGCCGCCGGAACCTATCAGCAGTTGGTTGTCCTTGACGAGCAGGGGCCAGACGTTCGAATCGCCGATCGGGCCGGTGGCCTGCAGATTCAGCCAATGGTCACGGTGGTAGACGGCCAGGCCATTGACCGTCGCCGCCCAGACGCGACCGGACGGGTCGGATGTGATTTCCATGACTTCGCGCGAAGGGAGGCCATCGCGTTCGGTGAACTGGGTCAGGCGTCCGGTGGCAGGGTCCAGGAAGCCGACACTGCCGGTGGAATGATGGTTGGTGAACCAGATGCGCTTCAGCCGGTCTTCGTGGATGGCGAAGAGGCGTGGGCGGAGTAAGCCCTGGGCGGTGCCCCAGTGGTCAAAGCGGCCATCCCGGTAGCGGACCAGACCTTCAACGGTGGCGAACCAGAGGGCACCGTCGGCGGAGTCAAGCACTTGATAGACTGCTTTGCCTTGGGGGAAACGGTTGGTTCCCCAGTGGGCGAAGGCGCCGTTTTCCCACCGGTAGGCTCCGCCCTGTTCCGGGTGCCCGAAGCGGGTGGCCCAGGTATTGGTCAGCCATACCTTTCCTTGCCGGTCGGTGACGGCACGGTGGAAGGGCAGATCGGGAATTCCATCGGCGGAACCGAAGTGCCGCCAGCGCTGCCCATCCCAACGATACGCGCCGGTAAAGCCGGAACCGCTGACTATCCAGATACCCCCGTCTGAGTCCTCGGCCAGGCCAGTAACGACGGGAATTGGTTGGCCATTGATCGACAGGATGCTCCGATGGCGGCCATCGGGCCACGTCACTTCCAGTCCATCGGCCGTGCCGCTCCAAAGTGAGCCATCGCGCGCCGCCAGCAGGGCGTTGACGGAATTGCGCAGGTCGGGCGCGGGATACATCTGTTGATCCCACAAGGAGGATCGCATCTCAAAGGCGGCCACGCCGTGAGCCCCGCCAATCCATAGCCGGCCGGAACTGTCCACCGTCATCGTGTTGGCTTCGTTGAGTTGCTCCGCTCCTAGAACCGGCTTCCACCGGCCCGCCTGCTGGAGTTTGACCGCACCGGACTCCATCACCGCGAGAGTTTCGCCATCAGCAAAGATCGCCACCGAACGGAGGGTGTCATTGACCAGGGCTGGTTCCAGGCGTGGGGTTTGGCCAAGGCTCCAGCGCCAGTTGCCCCGCCGGTGTGCGGGGCCCTTTAGGGTCAAAAGCCCACCGTCTCTGGTCTCGATGAAGTGGCTGATGGATAAGTTCTGGCCCTCTCCGGCGGTCATGATTTGCTGCCACTGCTGACCGTCCCATTGATACAGCCCCGACCCGGTGTTCAGCCACGGATGCTGGCCGGCACCGTCCCACACCGACAATTCGATGCGGACCACGGCTCGGGGCGGGAGGTCGAGGGGCCGGAACTGCGTTCCCTGAAACAGGAACATTCCCTTGGGGGCGGTAACCAGCAGCCCGTCCGGCCCCAGTTGCGCCGCCGTCGAGATAGGCCCGGTGGCGTCCTGGATGGGGCGGAAGGTCTGCGTGTCGTAAAGGTAGAGAATCCCGCCTTGAACGACAGCCAAGCCATCGCCCCACGGCCAGATTCCGATCACGGGCTGATTGGCCGGCAGGCCCGATTCGGCGGGGACGCGCTGGAAACCAAACCCGTCGAAGAAGTAGAGGCCTCGACGCGTCCCCACCCAAACCGTGCCGGCTGAGTCCTCCAGAATCTTGGTGACGGCTGCGGCGGGCAGTCCGGACGATGAGCCGAACCGGGTCCAGCGCCAGGATTGCAGCAGTTGCTCCGGTGACGTCGGTGAAGGGAGCTCGGCCTGAGCCCAGGACCAAGCGCCCAGGGTGGCCACTGCAACCGCGCGAACTGTATTCAGGGCGGACATCTCCCGTCTGCTTTTCGTATCGGCGCGGGGAGCCAACTTCGCTTAATAAGTTAAGCGACAGCAATTGTTTTGGGACTTCGGTACCATCACAAGCGGAGGGCGCGGGCATGATCGACACCGGCCAGGCGGGTCCGGCACAAGGTGGGTGGACGCGCAGGCAAGCGTTCGGCGGATTGGCGGGGGCGGCGGTTGCGGCACCGGGCGGGCGGCGTCCGAATCTACTTTTTTTGATCGCCGATGATCATGCCGGCTACGTGTTGGGTGCCAATGGCAATCCGCTGGCCGAGACACCTCATCTGGACCGGTTGGGGAGTGAAGGCACGCGGTTCGCGCAGCACTTCTGCAACTCGCCGGTGTGCACTCCTTCGCGCCAAAGCCTGCTGACCGGCAAGCTGCCTCACGCGGTGGGCGTGACGCGGTTGCCGACGGCGCTGAACCCGGCCGCCCCGACGCTGGCCAAGCAGTTGAAGAAGGCCGGGTACGCGACAGCCGTGTTCGGCAAGATGCATTTCAATCAGCCGGGCAAACCGGGTCTGCATGGATTTGATGTGTGCATGACGGAGCGCGAGATCCAGCAGGGCTGGCTGCGGGATGTGAAGCCACGGGCGGTGCCGGCGGACGTTCGGGTGAAGCCGGAGTGGCGTCCGTTCAAGGACCCGGCCCGGATCTGGCTAAACTCCGACAAGCTCCCCTATGGCCGCGTGGCCGGGGAGATGCGGTCCGACTATTGTGTCGCGCAGGCCTTGAAGTGGCTGGATGCTCAACCTGCCACGCAACCCTGGGCGCTGTGGGTGAGCCTGCAGGAGCCGCATTCGCCGTTCGATTTTCCGCTGGAAGATCGCGCCCACTTTGACCCGGCCCGCTTTACGCCACCGCGCGTGGGGCCGGAGGATGCCGGGCAGATCCCAAAAATCTTCCGTGATCTGACTGACGATGACAAGCGCGGGATTATCGCGTCCTATTACACCTCCGCCCGCTTTCTCGACCGCAACATGGGCCGCGTGCTGGACCATGTTCGAAACAAGAAGCTGGAGGAGAACACGCTGACGGTCTACACCGCGGATCATGGCTACAGCCTGGGCCATCACGGCCGGTTCGAGAAGCACTGCGGCTACACGCCGGCCATGCATGTGCCACTGCTACTGCGCTGGCCGGGTAAGGTGAAGCAGCAGGCGGTGACGCAGCTGACGGAGCATCTGGACCTGACGCCGACGGTGACGGAGCTGCTCGGGATTGACCCGGTGCCGGGGGCGCAGGGGCAGAGCTTGCTGACGGGTGAGCCGCGAGAGTCACTGTTCTGCGAGTATCTTGAGAATGAAGAAGCGTTTGTGCGGACGGAGCGCTGGAAGTACATCTTCTGCTCCGGCCGCCGCGCCCGCGGCGATGGCTATGAGATTGATGAGCCGACGCCGGGGCGGTATCACCGGCTTTTCGATTTGAAGAATGATCCGGGGGAGTTCACCGACGTTGCGCAAAAGTTTCCGCTGGTGGTGAACGAGATGCAGTCCCATCTGCTGGAGCGTTTCCGGGCCACCCATCCGGAGGCCGAAAAGGAACCTGGGCTGGGCGGCAAGGAGGCCGCGCTTGAATTTTATGTACGTCCCCGTGATCTTTAGCTGCTGTCTGTTGAGTCTCGCCTCCGTGGCCCCGGCGCAAACCCCACCGGCCCCGGCTCCGGCGCCGGCGGCGAAACCGAGCGTGGCGGCCATTGA
>JBIKMK010000210.1:0-6729 GCA_044359315.1 Bryobacteraceae bacterium
CATCAAGACACGGGAGCAGGGCTGGAAGGCGGTGAAGTGGGTGGTGCCGCAAGCCGCGACTGAACGCGAGCGTCTGGAGCAAGCCGTGGCCGAATGCCGTGCCGTGCGGGAGGCGGGGCTCGATTTCGGTTTGGAGCTGTGGGAGAAGTTCACCGTCCGGTCGGCCATTGAGTTTGCCCGCGCGGTCGCTCCATTTAATCCGCTGTTCATTGAAGAACCGGTGTTGCGCGAATCGCCGCAGTCCCTCGCCGAAGTGGCGGCCGCCAGCCCGGTGCCCGTGGCCACCGGCGAAGGCTTGTTGACGCGCTACGATTTCCGCCATCTGCTGGACCACAAGGGCGCGCGCATCATCCAGCCGGATGTTGTCCATTGCGGCGGCATCACCGAGATCCGCCGTATCGCCAGCCTGGGCGAAACCTATGGTGTCGAGATTTCACCGCACATGTGGTACGGCCCGGTGGCCCACGCCGCCTCCATCCACGCCATGTCCAGCGTTCGGAATTTCTGGATGCAGGAATGGGACGCCGTGCATGACCGGCTCTTCGTTGAATTGACGCGGGGCACGCACACCATGCCGAAAGCGGGTGTCGTGACGCCCTCCTCGCGGCCGGGACTGGGGATCGAGATGGATTGGGTCCAGTGGGAGGGCCGCTTTCCCTACACGGGCCAAGCCACCCGCCGTCCGGGCGGGCGTTAGTGGCTCGGCGGCGAGTCACCACACTCCCCGGAAAGGTGTACGTGTGACGCGCACGCGATGTACGCATCCATGCGAAAATCGGGTTATGCAGGTAACCAGTACGGAGTTCCGCAAAAACCTCTTCCAGATTGTCGACCGTGCATTGCAGGGCGAACTCATCGAAGTAGCGCACAAGGGCCGTCTGGTCCGCCTCGTGCCCGGAGAAGTTCCCACCAAGATGGCGCGCTTGATTCCGCGGGATACCGTCTGTGGCACGATGGCCGATCTAGACCAGGCACAGGCAGAGTTAGACGCTGAGATGCGCACGGCTTGGGAGGAAAAGTGGTCTCCCCAACCCTGATTTCCTACCTGGACACTAACGTTGTACTTTTTCTGCATTCCGGTAACGTCTCCCGACTGACGACGAGGGCGGTTCTTCAGATGGAAAGCACGGATCTGCTGATCTCCGGGATGGTCATGCTGGAACTGGAGATGCTCCACGAAAAGGGTGCCATCCGTTACCCGGCCGCACAGATCCTGGCCGACCTCAACCAGCAAATCGGCGTCTCGGTTTGCCAACTGCCCATGCCGACGGTGATGTACAGCGCCCTGCGGGTGAAATGGACGCGGGAACCGGGGGATCGAATCATCGTCGCCAACGCGATCGCCCATAACGAAGCGCCTCTGGTCACCTCCGACCGGCGCATTCACGAGAATTACGCCAATGCCATCTGGTGAACCAGCTAAAATAGTGCATGCATACACAACTTCGTGAAGTGGTAGAGCAAGTAGTGCCCCGCCTGCGTGCGATCACTGAAGGGGCGGCGGCACTCAGGCCGGCGCCCGACAAGTGGTCCCCCAAAGAAGAGCTGGGCCACTTGATCGATTCCGCCGCCAACAATCATCAACGCTTCATCCGGCTTCAATTGCAGTCGGAGCTCTCCTTGCCGGGCTATGCGCAGGAAGGTTGGGTGTTGGCGAACCGGTATCAGCAGGCCAGCTGGGCGGACCTGATCACGCTGTGGGCCGCCTACAACCAGCACTTGGCATTCGTCATTCAGCACATCGATCCGGCGATGGGCGACCGCATCTGGCATCACCCGGAGTCCGACTACACGCTTCAATTTCTGGTGGACGATTACGTGGTCCACATGAAGGGGCATCTAGCGACCATTGGCGTGGTCTAACTGGCGTCAGCCGGGCCTTGTCAGCCGGGCCTCCGACGCCGTGCGCCCTACCTGATATCCTCGTTAATTCAACCTTGCGGAACATGCGGCCGTGCTGCCCGGATGACCCGGCTACCGGCTGTGTGCGAATTGAACCGCGAGCATTCGAGGAGCCATCGTAAACGCCCATGAACCGTCTAGCCGGAGTTCTTGCCCCTGCCGTCACGCCTTTTCGCCGCGACCTGTCGCCGGACGCCGAGCGCTTTGCCCGCCACGCCAAATGGCTGCTGGCCAATGGCTGCGCGGGACTGGCCTGCTTTGGCACCAATAGCGAGGCCAACTCCCTATCCGCCGATGAGCGCACGTCGCTGCTCGAAGCCTTGATCGCCGCAGGAGTGCCCGCGGAAAAGCTGATGCCGGGTACGGGTTGCTGCTCGCTCACCGAATCCGTGCACATCACGCGCCACGCCGTCGAAGCGGGCTGCGCCGGGGCGCTGATGCTGCCGCCGTTCTACTACAAGGGTGTGCCGGAAGATGGTCTCTATGCCTACTTCTCGGAAGTGATCCAGCGCGTGGGCGACGCCCGGTTGCGGCTGTTTCTGTATCACATCCCGCCGGTGGCGCAGATCCCGATCTCGGTGGCGCTGATGCAGCGGCTGAAGAAGGCCTACCCGGAAACCATTGCGGGCATGAAGGACAGCTCCGGCGATTGGAACAATACTAAGGCCGTGCTGGATGCCTTTGCGGGAGAAGAGTTTGATGTCTTTGCGGGCAGTGAAGTCTTCCTGCTCGACAACATGCGCCACGGCGGCCGCGGCTGCATCTCCGCCACCGCGAACGTCAACCCCGGACCCATCCACAACGTGTTCGCCAACTGGCAAGCCGACAACGCCGACGCTCTGCAGGCCGGCATCACCGCCACCCGCGCCACCATCCAGAAATACCCCATGATCGGCGCGCTGAAGGCGATTGTGGCGCACTACGGGGCCGACCCCGACTGGGTCACCGTCCGCCCGCCGCTGATGAACCTGAGCGCGGCGCACACGGCAGCCCTAATGCCGGAGCTCGACGCGCTGGGCTGTGCGATGCCGGGGTTGTGAGCAGACCGTGAGCCGATAGTGTTCCGGTCACACGCAGGCCTTGTCTGTGCGCTCAGCTACTTGGCCGGTGCTTCCCAAATCGTCGAGGCGATGTAGCGTTCGGACTCGCGGCCGTCGTTGAAGTAGTAGATGGTCACCAGCTTGCCGTCGGGCCGCACCACCGTGCGCGTGTAGCCCAGGTCGCGGTCGCCGCCGTCTTGGCGCAAGCTCAACTCTTCGCCCCAGGTGGCGCCGTCGTCTTTGCTGATCCGGGCGCGGATGCTGTAGGGCGCTTCGCGATGGCCGTAGGTGATGATGAGGCGGCCATCCTTCAAGCGGACCATGCTGGGTGGGTTGCCGGAGTTGCCGGTTACTTGGGCGGTGACGCGTGAGACGATGCGCCAGGTCGCGCCGTTGTCGTCGGAGCGGGTCAACTCAATGAAGTTGTCCTTGCCTTCAATGCGGCGGATGGCCGACAGGATCGTCTTGGCCGACAGGCGCAGTGACGACGGCATGATCGAGAAGCCGTTGGTGGGCACCGACGGGACGCCCACCTTGGTCCAGTTCAGGCCGCCGTCGGTCGTGCGAATGCAGAAGACCTGGCCTTCCTTGTTCGTGTCGAGCGCGGCCGTGATGAACATGGTCATCGACTTGGGCCCGTCGATGAAGTAGTCCGTCCGGGCCATGATGCCCTTGGTGCCGAACGTGGGCACGTGATAGGGCCCGTTCCAGGTCTTGCCTTTGTCGTAGGAGTAGTAGAAGTGGGACGGGCCGGTGTCCTTTGAGAACATCCGTGCCGTCAGCGCGAAGCCGGGCTTCGAAAAATCCATCGCGATCTTCAGGTCAGTGGTGGGCTTGCCGCCATCTTCGGTGGGCACGCCGGCCATCTTGCCGCCCGGAGGGGGCAGCAGCGAGAGTGGCTTCTCGATGGTCCACGTGACGCCGCCATCCAGGCTCCTTGCCAGCAGGTGCTCTTCCTTCTGGCTGTAGTCCACGGCGTGGATCGAGCGGTTCACTTTGAAGTGGCCGGATTCGAAGCCCACCACGATCTCGTTGCCCCAGCTCCAGATGCCATGATTGGCCGGCCAGCCGGCATAGCGGCCCGCCACTTTGTAGACCACGCCGGTCTTTACCGCCAGCGGTTCGGCCGCCAGGCCAGCAGAGTGCAGCAGCACGCTCGCAAGCGTGGTCAGGATCAGTCGGTTCATTCGTTCTCCAGGTACTGCTTAGAAGGTCATGCGCAAAGCTAACTGCAGAATGCGCGGGTCGCCTGCTCCCGCGATGCGCATGAAATTGGCGCTGTTCTGCGTCGCCACGGGATTGCCCAAGTTTACCCGTTTCAGGGCGTTGAATGCTTCAACGCGGAGGAAGGTGTTCACCCGCACGTTGTACTTGACGTTCTTGACGAGCCCCAGATCGCCACTGGCTTGGGCCGCATAATGTGTCGTGGCCAGATTGCCCTAGGTGCCGGTGTCATTCGGGGCCCCCGCGGCGGCGACCAGATCTTCCGTTGAGAGCAAGTCGTGACGCCGACCCGGCTACCGGACGCGGATGAAGCTGAAGCGGAACTTGTGGGGTTGCGTGCCCGTCTTCAGCGGTTGCACCGTGGTGCGGGAGGGTAGCGTTTTGCCCTTGAAGACTTCGCCGTAGGCTGCATTCATCTGGCCGAACTCGTCCACTGAATCGAGGTAGAGATTGGTGGCGACAACGTTGTCCAGCTTCAATTTGCTCAGCGTGCCGGTGGTCTGCGCCGCTACGTCGGCTCCCGGAGCGTGCGCCAGAGCACAGAAGTCCGTCGCGCCGATGCTGAGGCAATCGCCTTCCTTTGTCCGGTCCTTCAAGTTGCGCGCGGCAATGCCGGTGATCGAGACATTGGTTCCAAACGGCAGCGCGGCCACTTCCACCAGGGCCATGGCGGGACGCTCAGCCTTCCAGTATTTGGAGAGCGCCCGTGTCACCAACGCCACCGGCATCTGGGGCGTGTGATAGACGTTCACAAAGGCCAGATGGTTCTTGTTGATCTGGGCGGAGGCGAGCACGCGGTCCAGGCGCGACAGCACCATGTCCACCTGGCCCTGCGGCGTTGCGGGAATGGTGCCCTTGTCGGCGTCACGGCCCAGGATGCCGGCAATATAGAAACGGTCGGCCGTGAGAATTCCAGGTGAAATCGGCACGGGCGACGTGGAACCCGCCAGTGTCACCGGCGTGCGTGCGCCTTTGTAGGCCACCACCGTGATCTCAATGGGCAGATCAGTGGGCAGCCGCGCCATCCCGACCGTCGCGCGCGCGGGCAGCGCCTTAAAGTATTCCGGCCAGATCTTGTTGACGGTCTCGTAGTTCTTGATGTCGGCCAGGTAGAGATGGGCATAGACTACATCGTTCATGGTCAAGCCGGCGCCTTCGACGATCGCCTTGACGTTATTCAGGCACTGGTGGACCTGCGGCTCAAACCCTTCGGGCCGCGTGCCATCGGACCGCGCGGAGCCCTGGCCCGCCACGTACAGATAATCACCCACCAGTAGACCCGGTGAATACGGCCCGGCCGGCTTGGCCCCGTTGGCCGCAATGATCACCTTGATGTCAGCCCCAAAAACCGAAGCGGCGACCGTCGCCGCCAATGTGAACAGCAGAACCGATCGCCGCATGATGTCTCCTGGGTAAGGTTAAACTACTTCAACTCGAGGATATCTTTTTCCTTGGCCTTGGCGGCCGTGTCCAACTTGGCCATCATGCCGTCGGTGAGCTTCTGAACTTCGTCTAGCCCCCGGCGCTCGTCATCCTCGCTGATGGCTTTGTCCTTCAGCAGTTTCTTCAGCGCTTCGTTGGAATCGCGGCGGACATTGCGGACCGCGACGCGGTGCTCTTCGGCCACGCCGTGCAGCTTCTTCACCAGTTCGCGGCGACGCTCTTCATTCAGCGGCGGGATGGGGACGCGGATCAGCTTGCCGTCGTTGCCCGGGTTCAGGCCGAGTTCCGCGTTGCGGATGGCCTTCTCGATGGCATTGATGATGGAGCTATCCCAGGGCTGCACGGTGATCATGCCCGGTTCCGGAACATGCAGCGTGCCCACCTGATTGATCGGCGTGGGCGTGCCGTAATAGTCCACGCGGACATTTTCCAGCAGGTTCACCGACGCCCGGCCGGTCCGGATGGAGGCCATGTCGTGAATCAGGCCATCCAGTACCTTTTCCATGCGCGATTTCGCGCTTGCTTCCACTTCTTTGACGGTTGTGAAATTCATAGCAAAAGTTCTCTCTAAGCCTCTCGCCCGCGATCAGGCTAAGGGTGAATGCGCGTGCCGATCGCCTCGCCTCGCGCCATTCGCATTATATTGCCCCGGACGTTGAGATTGAAAACCTGGATCGGTAAGGCATTCTCACGGCACATTGCAATGGCCGTGGTGTCCATGACGCGCAGCTTGCGGTTCAGCACCTCATCAAAGTCAATGGTGTCGAACATCACGGCGTCGTCGTGCTTCAGCGGATCTTTGTCGTAAACACCGTCGACGCGCGTGGCCTTGGCCACCACTTCCGCGTGGATCTCCAGAGCGCGCAATGTGGCCCCGGTATCGGTGGAAAAGTAGGGGTTGGAGGTGCCGGCGGCAAAGATCACAATGCGGCCCTTTTCCAGATGCCGGATCGCCCGGCGGCGGATAAAGGGTTCGGCCACTTGATTGATGTGGATGGCCGTCATCAGCCGGGTGGGCGCGCCATGACGCTCCAGCGCATCCTGCAAGGCAATACCATTGATCACCGTGGCCAGCATGCCCATGTGATCGGCGGCCACGCGGTCCATGTTCTTGGCCGCG
>JBIKMK010000211.1:0-6676 GCA_044359315.1 Bryobacteraceae bacterium
CCTGAAGCCGTGACGCGGATGAGGGACGGTGTCAAGGCGGGAGTGGGTTTTCGCGAAGAGGTGGTGAATTACAGCAAGAGCGGGCGGCGCTATTGGCTGGATATTGAGGCCTTGCCGATTCGCAATGAAGACGGCCAGATCATCCACTTCATGGCTCTTGAAGTGGATACCACGCGCCGCAAAGAGATCGAACAGAAGCTGCGCGACAGTGAGGAACTGCTGCGCGAAGCAGGAGAAATGGCCCAGTTGGGTGGCTGGGAGATCGACCTGCGCGAAATGCTGCCCCGCTGGACCGCCGAGGTTTGCCGCATTCATGACGTGCCGCCGGGCTATCAGGCCACCATGGAAGAGGCTATCAGCTACTACGCACCGGAGGCGCGGCCCGTCATTGCGGAACTGGTGCAGCAGTCCATTCAGTCCGGTAAAGGCTGGGACGTGGAACTGCCCATGATTACGGCGCTGGGACGGCGGATCTGGGTGCGGGCGGCGGGCCGGCCGATTTTGGAAAACGGGGTCTGCGTCCGCTTGCGAGGCAGCTTCCAGGACATCACGGAACGGCGCCAGCAGCAACAACAACTGGAAATCGAGAAGGCCCGCGCTGAAGCGGCCAATCGGGCGAAAAGTGAGTTCCTGGCCAACATGAGCCACGAGATCCGGACCCCGATGAACGGCGTCATCGGCATGGCGGATCTGCTGCTGGGCACCCCACTTGATCCGCAGCAACAGCGCTACGTGGAAGTGATCCGGACCAGCGGAAAAGCGCTGGTGGAGATCATCAGCGATGTCCTGGACTTTTCCAAGATGGAAGCGCATAAGGTGGAACTGGAGTGCCTTCCCTTCGATGTCCGGGTGATTGTAGAGGATGCCTTGGAGGTGTTGGGCACCACGGCCGGCGAGAAAGATCTGGAACTGCTGTGCCACTGTGATCCTGCCATCCCGTCACTGGTGGCGGGCGATCCGGGCCGGTTGCGCCAGATCCTGATCAATCTAGTGGGCAATGCGGTGAAGTTCACGGCTGATGGTGAAGTGGCGGTGCGCGTGCTGCTGGAAGCACAGGAAGGGGACCGTGTCCGTCTCCGCTTTTCGGTGCGCGACACCGGGCCGGGCATGACCCCGGAGGCGGCTCAACGGTTGTTTGTGCCCTTCACGCAGTCCGATTCGTCGGTGACGCGCAAGTTTGGCGGGACGGGTTTGGGCTTGGCTATCTCCCGGCAACTGGCCGTACTGATGGGTGGGGGTATTGGCGTCGAAACCAAGCTGGGCGAAGGGTCCGAGTTCTGGTTCACGGCTTGGTTGGATGTGGTGCCGCAACCGGCGCTGTCTTCTGCCTCAGCGCTGCCGCTGAAGGGCGTTCGGCTGCTGGTGGTGGACGATCATGCGGGTCAACGGCAATTGACCGCCTCGGCACTCACGGCCTGGGGCGGCCGCTGTACGGAAGCCGCAAGTGGCTCGCTGGCGCTGGAATGCTTGAACGAGGCGTTGGCGGCGGCCGATCCGTACCGGGCAGCATTAGTTGATCTGAAGATGCCGCAAATGAGTGGCCTGGAACTGGCCCGCCGGATTCAGGCCAACCCGGGGCTGGCGGCGTTGCCGTTGATTGGCCTGCCGTCCTTGGGGGAGGAGCCCGGCAATGGTCTGGCCGAGGGTCCGGCTTTTCGGGCATATCTGGGCAAACCCTTCCGCCAGGCGGCATTGTTGAGTGCTTTGTCGGCAGCCCTCGGCGGTCCCGGCGATGCTGTGGACCAACCGGTTTCCCGGGGCCCCAAGCTTGCGGAAAGCTCCGCCGGCCAGCCGGGCGAGGTCGCTCCGCTCCGGATCCTGGTGGCTGATGACAATGCCGTCAACCAGATGGTCGTGCAGAGCATCATGGAGCGCCAGGGGCATCACGTGGACATCGTGCAGAACGGTGCCGAAGTACTGGAAGCATGCCATCGTGTCCGTTACGACCTGGTGCTGATGGATTGTCAGATGCCCGGGATGGACGGCTATGAAGCCACTCGCAATTTACGGAACCTCGCCCTGTTTCCGGACTATGCCGATGTGCCGATCATCGCCCTCACCGCGCATGCCCTGTCGGGCGACCGGGAGAGGTCTCTCGACGCCGGCATGACGGACCACATCACCAAACCCATTGACGGTCACAACTTGGTGGCGACGGTCAACCGCTGGTCCGCTGTCCCGCGTTAGCTTCAGGCCGAACCGATCACGCTGGGTCCGTCACCGCCAGCATCGTGCCGGGCGCGTTTCCCTCAAAGCGGTTGTTGACGAAGATGTAGCTGGGCCGCTGCTCCCGCCGGGCGTGCTGGATGATCTCGCGCAGCGCAGCGCGGCCTTCCGGGTAGGGCTCCTGGACGCGCTCATAAGGCGAGAACTTTTCCACTGCTTGCTCATACGGGCGTCCCGGTTTTAGGAGCGCCCGCACGACGGTAAAGTCCGTCGAGTAGGCACCGGGCAGACGAATCTGAGTGCTGAGATCCGGCATGCGGGTCCAGGAATTGAAGACGTGCGCCACTTGCCGCTCGGCCAGCAGGCCAAAGTAGTCTGACCCGAGGAACTCCGGATTGCGGACTTCGACGGCGTAGCGGAAATCGGGTGGCAGTGCGTCCAGGAAGGGACGGAGCCGCTCCTGAAACTCCTCCCGGCGCAGCCTGGCGAAGGCCCCGAATTCAAAGATCAACGTCGCGACGCGGCCGCGATAAGGCTGCAAGGCGTGGGCGAATAGTTGGGTAAAGGCGTGGGCGTTGAGGAAGGTCTCGTTGGGGCTGCCGCCCCGCGCGCCATAGCGTTCATGTCGGGGCCAAGTCTCCACCGTGATCTCCTCCGGCACCTTGAAGGCGAACCGCAAAGACGACGGCGTAGAGGTGAACAGCCGCTGCCAGTATGCCTGCGATGGGAACTGATAGAACGAGAAATCGCCACAGACCACCGGGAAAGTCTCGGCGTACTCGGCCAAGCATTCATCGTCGAACTTCTTCTTGGACACCTTGCCGCGCGTCAGGTACCGGTCCGGCGAATAGACGCTCCCCAGCCACCCCTCATACTTCCAGCTGCTCGTGCCCAGATAGATCTGGTGGCGGGCTAGCTCCGCAAGGCGCGGCTGAAGTTGGGCGGCGAGCGGTGGAGGTTCGGGGGCGAAGAGGGAGAGATTCACTTCGGAGGCTGAAATCTACCACTGTGGTCCCGCGGCAGTGGGTTCTCAAACCGCGGGGGCAAGAAGGCGGCTTAGAGGCCGAGGTCTCGCTTGGCTTCGTCCCACGGGACAAGCGGCTTGTCGCCATTTCGGAGGATCGCTGCGTCTAACTCGCGGGCATCTTCCAGATCCTCGATCCGCTCCCGCAGCATCGCGACCTCAGCGGCAAGTTGTTGAAGCGTTGGAACTTGCGACTCTTGCAGCTCAATCATACGCATTCTTCCTCTGTTTCACAGCATACACTTCCATGGTGCCAGCGTCCAGCCGGAACAGGACGCGATAGATGCCCACCCGCAGACGGTAGCGGTTCCCGGCTCCCTCCAGTTTCTTGATGTCGCCCGCAAAATTTTTCTGTAAGCCCTCAAGCCGGAACCCGATGTCGCGACGGAGATCATTGGGCAGGGCCCGGAGCTGCTCCCGTGCCTCCGTGGTGAGCAATATCGCATAGGCCATCGGCTGTCACCAAGCCCGAGCCGCCCGGCTGGCGTAGGGGTCGATGCCGGCTTCGATGGTGCCGTTGGTCAGCACCTTCACCAGCACCGGAGCGGCGCCGGAGTTCCAGCGGGAGGCGGGCTGGGCTTTGTGGCCGCGGCTCGAGAGGTCGGCCAGGACATCGCGCGGGATGCGCTCGTCGAGCAGCAGTTCGCCGGGGTTCAGGGCGTGGTTGTCGAAGCTCGACACCAAGTGCCGCGTTTGGAAGCGTGGCACTTCGACGGCTTGCTGCGCGTTCATGCCGAACTCGACGACATTCAGCATGATCTGCAACAGCGCTTGATCCTGCACGTCGCCGCCGGGTGTGGACAGCGCCAGATAGGCTTTGCCGTCGCGAGTGATCAGCGTGGGGGAGAGTGTGACGCGGGGACGCTTGCCGCCGGCGAGCTCATTGGGGTGGCCGGGGACCAGCAGGAAGCTCTGCGCGCGGGTGGTGAGCGGGATGCCCGTGTCGCCCGCGACGACGGGCGGAATCCAGCCGCCGGACGGGGTGGCGGAGAACATCACGCCGTCTTTGTCGATGGCATTGATGCACGTCGTGTCCTTGGCCATCAGGGCATCATCGATCTGGACGCGCACGATCTCTTCTTCCGACGGATGGCGGAGCTTTACGCCCTCGATGGCGCCGGGGAGAAACTGCATGGAGGCGCGGGCCCCGATCAGCTTGCGGCGTTCGGCGGCGTACTCTTTGGACATCAGCCGGTCGCCGGGGACTTTGGAGAACTTCGGGTCGCCATAGTAGGTGTCACGGTCGGCGTAAGCCAGCTTCATGGCTTCCACCACTTGATGCAGATAGTCCGCCGAATTGTGGCCCAGCGATTTCAGGTCGATGCCTTCCAGCAGATTTAGTGCTTCCAGCATCGACGGCCCTTGGGTCCAAAAGCCGGACTTGTAGACGGTGGTGCCGCGGTAGGTGACCGCCAGCGGCTCTTCGATCTCGGCCCGGAAAGCGGCCAGATCTTCATAGCGCAGCAAGCCGCCATTGGCCTGCGAGAAGGCACCGATCTTGCGCGCGATTTCGCCGCGATAGAAGAAGTCGCGCACGGCATCAAGGGCCACTGCCCGTGGCTTGCCCGCTTTCAACGCCGCCTGCTCCACTGCCACCATGGCACGCATGGTACGGGCGAGATCGGGCTGGCGGAACACTTCACCGACGCGCGGTGCTTGGCCGTTGGGAAAGTAGACGGCCTTGGTGGTGGGCCACAGTTCGGCAAAACGGCGCATGCTGCGGATGGAGGAGGCGCGGATTTCATCCACCGGCGTGCCATCGGCCAGCTCAATCGACGGGCTCAGGACATCGGCCAGGGACTTGGTGCCAAAGTCGCGCAAAGCCACAATGGCGCCATCCACCATGCCGGGGACAAGCGCGGGCATCAAACCGGCCACGGGCACAAAGCCGCGCAGGCCGTTGGGTTCGATGTTCATCACTTCGCCGGCCTGCAGGCGGCGGCTGCGGAAGAAGTCCGCCGTGGCCAGCTTGGGCATGGTGCCGACGCCGGCGATCGAGACGACTTTCCCGGTCTTGGTGCGGATCAGGATGGGGACTTCGCCGCCGAAGCCGAAGGTGGAATATTCCGTGATGGCCGAAGCGAACAGCGTCGCGATGCCCGCATCGACGGCATTGCCGCCTTGTTGGAACAAGCGCAGGCCGACATCGACTGACTCGTCCGTACCAGCCGCCACGGAGCCTCGCAGGCCCCGCACGGCATGCCCAATCGGCCGCTCCATCATGCGCTGCTGGCCGTCAAGCGAGACTGCTAGCAGGGTGAGTGCGAGAGTAAAACGTTTCGCCGTCATCATGGGAAGATGATGACATGAACCAGCACGCCGAACTCTCCCCGGCCACGCCGCCTGAAGCGTCCGCGCCTGCTGAGCCACTGCCGGAAGATCTTCCGATGCTCTACTGCCCGGTCTGTTCCAAGCGGCTGGCGGAGCGCAAGTGCAAGCTCTACTGCGAGCAGTGCGGATACTACATGTCGTGCGCTGACTACTATTGAGCCGCGCGGCGAAGGGCGTATTGAACCGATGAAGCTGATTTCGTCATTCCTGGTGGCTGCCGCATTGGTGCCCGCCGCTGAACTCTCCCCTGCGGCCGCTCGCTGGTGGAAGCACGTCGAGGTGTTGGCCGACGACAAAATGGAAGGCCGCGAGACCGGCTCCAAGGGACATCGCATGGCGGCCGAGTATCTGGCGGCCGAATTCGAACGTGCTGGCCTGAAGCCCGCCGGAACGCAGGGTTATTTTCAGCCGGTCGGCTTCAAGGTGCGCCGGATTGATGAAGCCAACTCGTCGCTGGAACTGGTGCGTGATGGCAAGGCGGAACCGGTGACGCTGGGCCGTGAGGCTTCGATTGGGCTGCGCATTGATCCCGCGCCCCAAGTGGACGCCGGCTTGGTGTTTGCGGGCTATGGCTTCGCGGTGCCGGAGAAGAACTTCGATGACCTGACCGGCCTGGACCTGAAGGGCAAGATCGTCGTGTTCATCCAGGGCGTGCCGGAAGGCATCCCGTCGGAGTTGTCCGCGCACTACCAGCACGCTTCTGTCCGCTCCAAGGTGCTGCGCGACATGGGTGCCATCGGCACCATCACCATCCAGAACCCGAAGAGCGCCGACATCCCATGGGCCCGCTCGTCGCGCGCGCGATTACTGCCGTCGATGGAATTGGCCGATGCCACGCTGGACGAATCAGCCGGGATGAAGATCGCATTGGCCTGGAATGCCGAGCGAGCGGACCGCCTGTTTGCCGGGTCCGGCCACACCATCGCGGAACTGCTGGCCTTGGCCGATCGCAAGCAGCGCCTACCGCGCTTCGCCCTGCCGGGCACGCTGCGTGCCAAGCAAACCATCACGCGTGAGGATGTCGAAAGCCAGAACATCATCGGCATGGTGCAGGGGAGCGACCCCAAGCTGCGCAATGAGTTCGTCGTCATGTCCGCCCACATCGATCACGTCGGCAAAAGCGTGGTGATCGAAGGCGACGGCATCCACAACGGC
>JBIKMK010000212.1:0-6656 GCA_044359315.1 Bryobacteraceae bacterium
AAGCCTCCATGCTGCGGCGCTTGTCGATCTCCGACGCGAAGCCAAGAAACAAACCGAACCCCGGGGCGGCTGACCAGGATCCCTCGTGACCGGCATCCCCGACGCCGGGCCACTCGCATGCCGTTGAACAGTTTACAAACTTCACTGATTTTGTAATTTAGGATTGCGAAAATGGAGAGCACATGAGCCCGATGATTCCTCCATTCCGGGCCTGGTGGGCCATGACCGCCATCGCCTCGGGGTGCCTGTTCACCGCGTCCTGCGAGACACGCGAGGCTCATGTGCGTGTCGTCATCCGGAACGCGGGTTCAGATACGCTGGTGAACGCTGCGCAGGCTTGGGCGGAGGCTTACGCTCAGCTGAAACCAATGGTATCGGTGGAAGTGGCCGGCGGCGGATCGGCGACGGGCATCGTCGCCCTCATCGACGGAGCGGCTGATTTGGCGAATTGCAGCCGTCGCGTGGAACCGGAGGAAGTAGAAGCCGCCCGCCGGAAAACCGGCCGCGAGCCGAAAGAGTGGATCGCCGGCTACGACGCTCTGGCCGTCTACGTCCATCGCGACAACCCGCTTTCCGAGATCAGTCTGGATCAACTGGCCCAGGTCTATGGCCGCGAGGGACACATTCTCCGGTGGGACCAGTTGAACGCCACTATGCCTGGGTCCCGCAGCCAGGAAATCATCCTGATCGGCCGGCAGTCCAACTCCGGCACTTACCAGTACTTCCGCCGCGCCATACTCGGCACCCATCAGGACTTCCGGTTGGGCACGCGGGACCTGAGTGGTTCCAAGGAAGTGGTGACACTCATTGGAACTGCCCTGGGTGCGGTGGGCTATAGCGGGATGGGATACGCGACCGGCCAGGTAAAGATGTTGCGCGTGTCGGCCCGGCCTGGCGGACCAGCCTACGCTCCCACGGAGGCCAACGTCGCCGCCGGAGCCTACCCGATTACCCGGCCCCTGTATCTCTACACCCTGGGGCTGCCCACTGGGGTGACGAAAGAGTATTTGGAATGGATCCTTTCGCCCGCCGGGCAGCAAGTACTCCGGAATGCGGGCTATGTTCCAGCGGCTAGCGGCCCGGGGCACGGCCCCGCAGCCCGTGTCCCTGGCCTCCAGGTGAAACAACCATGACCGCCCCAGGGCTGGTTAGAACACACACGCCCCGGCACCGCCAGACGGAACAGGTGCGGGAGTTCCTGATCGAAGCGCTTATCCGAGCCTGCGGATTGAGTGCCATCGCCTTCGTCTTCGGCATCTTCTTTTTCGTGTTTCGGGAGGGCTCCGGACAACTCGGCGGAGGGTTGGATCTCAGGCAGTTCCTATTCGGAGTCGAATGGAACCCGGGCGGCGCTAACGGACCCCTGTACGGAACGCTGCCCTTATTGGCGGGTACAGCGTCCGTGACGTTGCTGGCCATGTTGATCGCGGTGCCGTTGGGCCTGGGCGGAGCGGTCTTCATTTCGGAGTTCTGCAGCCCGTTTTGGAAAGAGACGCTGAAGATCCTGATTGAGTTCCTGGCTGCGATTCCCTCGGTTGTGTGGGGCTTCGTGGCACTGATGGTGATGAGTCCACTGATTGTGGCCCTCACTGGGGCACCGATCGGGCTGAATGTCGTGAACGGCGGGGTCGTGCTGGCGCTCATGAGCGTTCCCGTTATCACGTCCATGGGTGAGGACGCATTGAAGGCGGTGCCGGATTCGTACCGCGAAGCGGCGCTGGCCTTGGGCGCCACCCGGTGGGAAATCGTGCACCGGGTTCTGTTCCCCGCCGCGCGCAAGGGGCTACTGGCGGCCGTCCTGCTGGGCGTGGGCCGGGCCGTGGGTGAAACGATGGCCGTCCTGATGGCCACCGGCCACAGCGTCTGGTTCCCTTCGAGCGTCCTGGATTCGGTCCGCACCCTCACCGCCACCATCGCCGCCGAAATGGGAGAAGCAGCCGTGGGCTCTCAGCATTACCAGGTCTTGTTCTTGCTGGGGGCCATGTTGTTTGTGATCACATTTGCCATCAACCTGGCGGCGGACTTGGCGGTCCGCGGCTTTCGGGGGAAGGGGTAAGCCGCCCATGAATCCAGCCACCTCCCTTCCCGCCGCGCCATCGCCAGGCTTTCAGGAATCCGCTTCGGTGCGGGCGCGGGGACGAACGGAACGGATCGCAAAATGGGCGCTGCTGTTGGCCGTCGCCGCGATGGTGATTCCCCTGGTGGCCATTGTGGCCCTGCTGGCCGTTCGGGCTGCCCCGGTCCTGTCGCTCGATTTTTTGCTGAAAGCGCCCACCAATGGGATGAGCTCCGGGGGCGTGTGGCCGGCCCTGCTGGGGACGGTGTATCTGGTGCTGACCTCCCTGGCCATCGCCACGCCGGTCGGGGTCCTGGCCGCTGTTTACCTCAATGAGTATGCCCCGGAGAACTGGCTTACGCGGATCGTCAACCTGGCGGTCGTGAATCTGGCAGGTATCCCCAGCATTGTCCATGCCTTGTTTGGGTTGGGTGCCTTTGTGGCCTTTATGCACATTGGCCGGTCCATCCTGGCGGCGTCGCTGACCCTGGCGGTGATGACGCTGCCGGTGATCATCGCCAGTACGAAGGAGGCGCTGAACGCGGTGCCTCGCTCGTTCCGGGAGGCTTGCTGGAATGCGGGTGCCACCCGCTGGCAGACCATCCGGTACATCGTGCTGCCGAACTCCATTAGCGGCATCCTCACCGGGGTCATCTTCCAGGTTTCCCGGACGGCCGGGGAGACGGCCCCGGTCATGTTCACCGGAGCTGTCTTTTACAAGTCCCTGCCCGAAGGCGACCCCTTCGCCTACGGCTTACTGGATCAGTGCATGGCCCTCTCAATGCACCTGTTCACCATCTCGACACAGGTGCCGGGTGTCCCGGACAGCGTGGCGTACGGGACCGCAGTGGTGCTGCTGGGCAGCGTGCTGGGCATCAATGTGCTGGCCATTGGCGTGCGCGTCTACCTGCGGACCAGGAAGAAATGGTAACCACCCCGGCCATCGAAGTTCGGGACCTCACGCTGTGGTTTGGAGAGCATCAGGTACTGAACAAAATCAGCCTCACTGTGCCGCGCAATGAAATCTTCGCCATCATCGGACCCGCCCAGTCCGGCAAGACGTCGCTGCTGCGCTTGTTCAACCGGACCATCGATTTCTCGGCCGGCGCCCGCTGGGAGGGTGACGTCACCGTGTTGGGCCAGCCACTGCGGGACGTGCGCAATGTCTACGAACTGCGGCGTGCGGTGGGAATGGTGGCTCCGTTGCCCGTGGGGCTGCCCTTGACCGTCTTTGACAACGTGGCGTTTGCTCCGCGCATGGCCGGCCTGCCGGAAGGCGTGGATCTGGCCGGACTGGTGGAACAGTGCCTCCGCCAAGCCGCCCTGTGGGATGAGGTTAAGGACCGTCTGGATGAATTGGGCACTCGCCTTTCCGGCGGCCAGCAGCAGCGGTTGGCCATCGCCCGCGCGCTCTCCCATTCACCCGAGATCCTTTGCCTGGATGAGTTCTCAATCGCCATCGACCCGGTGACCACCATGCGCATTGAAGACGTGCTGACCGAATTGCGCTCGAAGATGACCATCGTCATGGCCACCAACCTCACCCAACAGGCCCATCGCATTGCGGCCAACACTATGTTTCTGCTGAATGGGGACCTGATCGAGGTAGGCCCGACCGCAAGAGTCTTTTCCGCCAAGCCGGAGCGGCGGGAGACGTTTGACTATGTACGGGGTGTTTTCGGATGACCAGCCCGCCGGTCATTCAAACCCAGGGACTGCACCTTTGGTACGGCACCTTTCAGGCGCTGAAAGAGGTCACTGTTCAATTCCAGGCCCGGCGCATCACCAGTCTCATCGGGCCTTCCGGCTGCGGCAAGTCCACCCTGCTGCGCTGCTTCAACCGCATGAATGAGCGGTTCGGTAACGTCCGTACCCAGGGCGCCATTCTGATCCATGGCCACGACATTTATGCCAAGGATGTCTCCGTGATTGAGCTGCGCCAGGCCGTGGGGATGGTTTTTCAGCGCCCCAATCCGCTGCCGGTCTCAGTGTTTGAAAATGTCGCCTTCGGCTTGCGCATCCATCGTCCGGTGGACCGGGCTACCACCGAAGAATTGGTGGAGCACGCCCTCACCGAGGTGGGACTCTGGAACACGGTGAAGGACCATCTGGACCACCCGGCCACCGAACTCTCGCTCGATCAGCAGCAAAAGCTCTGCATCGCCCGGCTATTGCCGCTTAAGCCTAGCGTGATCCTGATGGATGAGCCGTGTTCGGCCCTGGATGTGGCGGGAACGCTGGCCGTGGAGGATCTTTTGCAGCGTCTAGCCTCGGATTACACCATTCTCGTTGTCACCCACAACATGGCCCAGGCCCAGCGGATCAGCCAGGATTGTGTCTTTATGCTGCAGGGTGAAGTGGCCGAGACCGGGCCCACCCAGCGGCTGTTCCAGGAGCCGGCCGATGAGCGCACCCAGGCCTATATAAGCGGGCGGTACGCATAAGGAAGCTTTGGGGGCAGCGCGCCGCCCCCAAACATCAGCCGAGTCCGGTGGCCAGCTAAGGCCAGCGTACCGGGACCGCAGCGAAATGCCGCACTAGTCGTCGTCGCCGTCCTTGAACTTCAGCAGGCCTATCCGCGTGGGCAGCGCGCGCCGCACCGGGGCCGGCATGGGGACGTTTTCGCCCTTGATGCTGTGCCACAGGATGCGGTTCATGGTGCCTTCGTCAATCCGGTCGTACTCACTAAAGTCCATCCGGGCCGATTCCTGGGCGCCATAGCCGTGCGGAGGGTTCTTCGACATCAGGTCCAGGCGGGCCGGAACGGGCGTGAAGGGCGTCAGGTCGGGCTTCGCCATGAAGCTGTTGAACATGGGCGTGGCTGAGGCATCATGCTGCGTCATCGGCGGCAGACCCAGCAGCAGTTCGATCGTGCGGAGCATCGAGACAGTGGAGTACATCGTGCTGTCCACCTGCTTGCGTTTCACGTAGGGGCTGATCACCAGGCCCGCGGTGCGGTGTGAATCGACGTGGTCCGGGCCGTTCTGCGCGTCGTCTTCGATGATGAAGATCGCAAACTTGCTCCAGGCCTTGCTGTGGCTGATCGCTTCGACAATCTTGCCGACGGCGACGTCGTTGGAGGCCACCGACGCCTTGGGCGTGTAGGCGCCCGGGGCGGTGCCGCTGGTGTGATTTTCGCCCAGCGACATCATCATAAAGTTCGGAACCTTGCCGTCGCGGTCCATCTCCTTGAACTCTTCGATGAAGCGTTCCGCGCGCTGGAAGTCCCGCGAGGCCCCATAGGGTGTGCCGTCCGGACGCTGCTCATAACGGGTGCTGCGGACTTCGGCAACGCCGCGGCGGTTGCCCATACTGAAGGTCTTCACCGAAAGCCCCTTGGCCTTGGCTAGCTCCCAGATGTAGGGCGTCGAAGGATCCTGGATACCCTTGCCGACATTCACCCGGCCATGGCGCGAGTAGCTGAGCGTCCAGGCGCGCTGGCCGAAATCCGTGACATAGGCGGAGGTGGTCCAGGGTTGGCCGTCTTGCGAAACTTCGCCGCTGCAATAGAGGTTGTCGAGCAACACAAACTGCTCGGCCAGCGCATGCTGGTTGGGCGTCACTTCGCGGCCGAACAGCGTCAAGCTGGGGTCTCCGTTGCCTTGGGGCAGGTCGCCGAACACCTGGTCATACGTGCGGTTCTCTTTCATGATGAACAGCACGTGCTCAATGGGCGACTTCTCGCCCACCTTGGTGGGGATCACGGTGGCCACCGGGGATTCCGCCGTTTCCAGCAGCTTGTCCTTGTAAGGTGAGTTGTCGATCACCTGCTTGGTGTAGGCCGACAGTTTCTTCGAATCCGGCAGGTCGACAAACGAGAGCAGGCCGTTCAGGTTGTTGCCATGGTGCTGGAAGCTGACCGCCGGGGCGATGTCGTCAATCGGGCGCTTCACCTTGTTGGCACCCGTGCCGACGCCCTTGCCACTGCCGATGATCACGCGCTTGCCATCGCCCGCCAGGCGGACCAGCGTGGGGTACCAGCCGGTGGGGATAAAGCCTTCCACTTCCGCCTTGCCGCGCTTCTCCACATCCACCACGGCCACGGAATTGTTGTCCGCGTTGGCGACATAGAGCGTCTTGCCGTCCGCCGTGAGGGCCAGGGAGTTGGGCGTGCTACCTGCGGGAGCCTTGGGGCCCAGCGCCATGCTGATCTTTTCGATCTGCTGCTTGGTGGCGACATCGACGGCCACGACATCGTTGGTGTTGCCGCAGGAGACAAACAGCACGCCATCGGCGCGCAGAGCGAGGTCGTTGGGGTGATCACCCACCGGGATGGTACCGGTCACCGCCGGGCTGCCCGGGTTGCTGACGTCGACAATGGCGACATCGGCGCCGCCGAGATTGGTGACGTACAGGGTCTTGCCGTCCTTGGACAATGCGCCCGCAAACGGGTGGTCTCCCAGTTTCACGCGGCCCACGCCGCGGCCGCTGTGCGTATCGAGCAGGTAGAGGTTGCCGTCGGAGTTGTTGATGGCGTAGAGCACCTTGCCGTCAGCCGAAACCAGGATGCTGGAAACCGCCGAATTGCTCTTTTGCGCGGCATAGAGGTTGTAGCCACCGCGCGATTCCTGCCAGCCTTCCTTATCCCACTTGTCGTAGA
>JBIKMK010000213.1:0-6647 GCA_044359315.1 Bryobacteraceae bacterium
CCAGACCAGCCGGCGTAGTGCTTCGTTTCTCCTTCGCCGCGCCAAGCGGCCCAAGCTCCCGCCAACACCCGTAGGCCATAGTAAAACGGATTCAGCCACAACAGGCTCACCGGGAACAGCTTGGCTGCCAGCAGCACCCGGTTGCGCTCAATCAACTTCAGCCGCCGCCCACTGGCCACACCCAGGGTCGCCCCGCGATGATGGTAGACCACGGCTTGCGGCATGTACAAGCACCGCCAACCCGCAATGCGCGCCCGCAAACCCAGCTCGGCATCGTCGGCATAGGCAAACAGATCCTCGTCCAGCCCGCCAATCTCATCCAGCATGGCTTTGCGGTACATCGCCGCGCAACCATCGGGCCAAGCCACTTCCTCTACTTTATTGTACTGACCGTGGTCGGTTTCCCCGGTCCCACGCCCGCGGTTCTGGCCGTCCGGCCAAATCAGATGTCCCACTTTGTCAATTAAGTGAGGCCGCTCCGCCACCAGAATCTTCGACGCCGCCATCCCCACGTCCGGCTGCGCAAAGGCGGCGGCCAACTGCTCCAGCCAGTCCGGCTGCGCCCGGGCGTCATTGTTCAAAAGCGCCACCAGCTCACTGGTGGATGTAAATATTCCCTGATTATTCGCCGCGCAGAATCCACGATTATCCGGGTTTCGGATCAGCCGGACCTGCGGATAGTATCCGGTGATCAACTCCAGGGACCCATCGGTGGAGCCATTGTCTACTACACAAATGTCCACGGGCCCAACTGTTTGATTCGACAATGAATCCAGGCATTCCCGGAGCAGCTCGCGCCGATTCCAGTTCACCACCACAACGGAAATACGCAGCTTCCCCTCCGGGGGTAAGGGATTCATCGTGAATGTAGTATTATAAGACGGTAGGCCGTTCAAAAGGCAGAAGATATGGTTTCCCTGGGAAGAAAACTACGGACCGCCCGCGAACAGCAAGGTCTGTCACTGGCTGACATTGCCACGCGAACCCGTATTCGTTTGTCCTATTTGGAGGCCATCGAGCAGGACCGGCTGGACCAGATCCCCGGCGGCTTCTTCTCCCGCAGCTTCGTCCGGCAGTATGCCCAGGCGCTGGGTTTAACCAGTGCCGACATTGATGGCGACCTGGAAGCGGTGACGGTTCCGCCGGTTGAAACCGTCCCGGTGGAAAAGGTGCTGCGCGACTACCGGCCCACCAAGCCCACCCTGTTGGTGGAAGAAGATGGGTCGGAGTTCTTCCATGAGGCAGCCTTCGTCAAGGAATCCAATAGCGGCAGGATTTGGATGGCCCTGGCCATCACCCTGATCTTTGGGTCGGCAGGTTACCTCACCTGGCAGCAGCGGCCTGATCTCCGGGCTTTCGTCTTGGGAAAAACAATAGGTGCTCCGCCGGTGGCCAACGCGCCGGTCGCTCCGGTGGTTCCGGTTCCTGTTGAGCCCGCCCCGACTGTCCCCGCAGACGGCAATCCCGCAGTGCCTTATGCTGAGGTGAATCAGGAGGCCGCTCCGGGGTCTGTGCCCCCAGCACCGCAAGCGTCGAACCTGAAGCCGGAAAGCGCCACTCCGCTGGCTTCGCCTCCACCGCTTAGCACCCCTCAGAACCTTCGCACCGAGAGCCTCAAGCCCACGGCGCCGCCGACTTCCTCGCCGCAACGGACCGCCTCTACGGGCCAGACGTCCCCGATCGAAGTCGCGGTGAGCGCGACAGAAAAATCCTGGGTCCGCCTGCTCTCCGATGGAGAAAAGATCTTCGGCGGCGTCATGGAAGCCGGGGAAACCCGCCGCATTGCCGGATCGATGAGCGCGGTCGTCTTCACGGGCAACGCCG
The DNA here is from genome assembly GCA_044359315.1 of Bryobacteraceae bacterium. GTDB lineage: Bacteria > Acidobacteriota > Terriglobia > Bryobacterales > Bryobacteraceae > JAPKYZ01. Next base: position 1,825 of record JBIKMK010000213.1, read on the forward strand.
GGGGACTCGTCATTCAGTACAACGGTCGTCCGCTGGGCGCACCCGGCCCTCGCGGCCAGATCCGGACCGTGGTGTTTACCCCACAGAACTTCGAGATTCGGTCGTCGCAGCCGCAGCCCGCTTCGCCATCTTCACCCGGAGCTGCTGGAGCCGCTGTTCGCGAGCCATAGCGAGATACTCCCGCCGCCGCCGCCGCTTCACGCGGTGGTCGATCTTGCTCCAGAACTGACGGAAGTAGAGCAGGGCACTGAAGAGCGACGAAGCCACTACCGCGAACAGCGTCAGGTCGGCATAAGGCTTCAGGACCGGCCATTCCATCGCCACCAGCAGCAATGCGACGGCCACCACCTGCAGCACCATCTTCGTCTTGCCCGCGTCGCTGGCCTGGATGATGTAGCCTTCGCTGGAGGCAATGGAGCGCAACCCGGAAATTGCAAACTCGCGGCCGACAATCAGAATCGCCACCCAGCCCGCCACCGCATGCACTTGCACCAGCGCGATCAGGGCCGCCGAAATCAGCAACTTGTCGGCGATCGGATCCAGGAGGGTGCCGACGGTGGTGATCTGCCCCCAGCGGCGTGCCAGGTATCCGTCCAGCAGATCGGTTAACGCCGCGGCCAGAAAAATAGCCAGTGCCAGCCACACCTGCCGGGCATCCCCGACCAGGGCGCCCACCAGCATGGGGACAAAGAAAATCCGGAGAAGCGTTAGCGCGTTGGGGATATTCATCCCAGCCCAAAGGATATCAGTTGGCCGCGCCCGCAGCTAGCCCCATTACCGACCAACTCCAGTACCAACTCCAGTACTCTCCGGGCAATCAATGCGCCGTGGGCCGATCACGAACCAGATACTGCGCCAGCCGCCGCCGGATCGATTCCGGTGCGATGCAATCTACTTCACAGACCTCGTCCAGGTACCTTACTTCGAGAATCTGTGTGCAGTCATGCAGCAGGCTCAGCGGGCCGCCCTCGCCCACCGGCAAGCGGAAATGGGCCGCAGCCACCGGGTCCAGTGGCACCAGATCGTCCACCATCCGCAGCAGATCCGCCATCCCGTGTCCCGTCAGCGCGGAGACACAAACCACTCGCGGCGGGGCCTTCTCCTCGGTCTCCGACAAGAGCCGCGCGGCGATCCCGTGCGCGTCCGGGGTCTCACTCAGCAAGTCGGCTTTGTTCAGCACCAGGATCTGCGGTGTCTCCGCGGCCCCAATCTCGGCCAGCACCTTCATCACCTGGGCGGTCTGCTGCGGCCCGGACGGAGAGCTGGCATCCACCACATGCAGGATCAGCTTGGCTTCCACCACTTCTTCCAGGGTGGCCCGGAAGGCCTTCACCAGGGTCGTGGGCAAGTTGCGGATAAAGCCTACCGTGTCCGACATCAGCACCTTACGCCGCGAGGGCAAAATCAGGTGACGCACCGTCGGGTCCAGCGTGGCGAACATCCGTGCATCGGCCACGACATCGGACCCCGTCAGGCGATTAAACAAGGTGGATTTACCGGCGTTGGTGTAGCCCGCCATGGCCACCGTGGCCAACGGTACGCCCTGGCGCTGCCGCCGCTGGATCGTACGGCCCCGGCGGACGGTCTCGATGTCCTGCTGGATCCGTTTGATGCGGCGGGCAATCTTCCGGCGGTCCGTCTCCAGCTGCGTTTCGCCAGGGCCGCGGGTGCCGATGCCGCCGCCCAGGCGCGACATGGCAATGCCCCGTCCGGCCAGCCGGGGCAGCAGATAGTTCAGCTGCGCCAGTTCCACCTGCAACTGGCCCTCCCGCGTTCGCGCGCGGCTGGCAAAGATGTCCAGGATCAGCTGAGTCCGGTCCACCACACGGGTGTCCAGCTCACGCTCCAGATTGCGCAGCTGGGTAGGGGTTAGTTCGACGTCGAAGATGACGACATCGGCACGGTGCAGCTCAACGGCCTGCCGGAGTTCCAGGACTTTACCCGAACCCACCAGCGTGGCCGCCTCCGCCGATTCGCGGAATTGGAGGACGCGCTCCGCCACCTGCGCTCCCGCGGTTTGCGCGAGGACAGCTAATTCGTCCAGTGATTCCTCAGCACGCGTCGCTGACTGAGTCCGCGTGCTCCGAATCTCTAGACCAACCAGAATGGCGGTTTCGATGTGGGCCAGTTAGATTCCCCGGATGCCGCTATTCTCCTGGAGCTCCTGCGGCCAATGCCATACCGGCAGAGGGTTGCCCGGGGGCGGAAGCACCCACAGGCGGAGGCATATAATTCGCTGGGTGAGTGGCCCGGGAGACCACCACAGTTGAAATGGCGTGCTTAAAGATCAACTGTTCCTGGTTGTTGGCTTCCAGGATCACCGAGTACTTGTCGAAACTCCTGATCCGGCCCGAAAGTTTCACGCCACTCATCAAATAGATGGTGAGGTAGATCTTTTCCTTACGAGCATTGTTGAGGAAAGCTTCTTGAATATTTTGTTGTTGTGCGAGCTTTTCCATCGATTCCCTTCCTCGAAATAAAGCGGTTGGAGCACCGCCCTGCCGCAGGCTGTTCACCGCCTGTCAGTCTCCCGCGATTGTACACCAGATTTTCATACACCTTCCACTACTCTTGGAAAGGTACTGGGGTATCCCCCTACTCTCCCCCACGCACGTGCTTAGCCGCCCGCCCCACGCCGCCGGTTTAGGATGGAACGAGATGGAAAACGTCGAAATCGCCCGCTTGCTGATTGAAACGGCGGATCTTATGGAGATCGCCGCCGAAGATGGCTTCCGCATCCGCAGCTATCGCAACGCCGCTTCCGCGATCGAGGGCTTCCCGGAACGCGTCCTGGACGTACTGAAAGATCCGGAACGTAAGGTCACTGATCTCCCGGGCATCGGCAAGGGCATGGCGGCGATTCTGGCGGAGTTAGCCGAGCGGGGTTCGTTTGAGCGGCGTGACCAAATGCTCGAGAAGTACCCGCCCACCGCGCTGGAACTGTTGAAAATACAAGGCCTGGGCCCCAAGTCCATCGCCCTGATCATTGAGCACTTCCGTGTCACCACCATCGATGACCTGGAAAAGCTATGCCTGGAGCAGCGCCTCCGCACTCTTCCCCGCATGGGCGCAAAACTGGAGGAGAAGGTCCTTAAGTCCATCGCCCAGTACCGCCGAAGCGTCGGCCGTTTTCTGCTCAGCTTCGCCGACCTGACCGCCATTCAGTTGAAAGCTGACCTGGCCGCCGTCCCCGGCGTCACCGCCGTCACCCCCGCCGGCAGCCTCCGCCGCGGTCGCGAAACCATCGGCGACCTGGACCTGCTGGTCACCGGACCGGACGCCGTCGCCGCACTAGAGGTCTTCGTGAAGCACCCCCGCGTGACGGGTGTCCTGGCGCACGGCGAAAACAAGGCCAGCGCTCACGTCGGCGTGGAAGGTCTGCAAGTGGACGTCCGCACGTTGCCGGAAGAAAACTACGGGGCCGCGCTGCAGTACTTTACCGGGTCCAAGGACCATAACGTCGTGCTGCGCACCCGTGCCGTGCGCATGGGCCTGTCGCTGAACGAATACGGCCTCTCCCGGACCTCCGATGGCACCTTCGTCGCCACGCGGACCGAGGAAGAGATCTACGCGGCCCTGGGCCTGAACTGGATCCCGCCAGAGCTCCGCGAAAATCGCGGGGAACTGGAAGCAGCCGAAAACGGCACCTTGCCGGTCCTGCTGGAAGCCGCCGATCTCCGCGGCGACCTCCACATGCACACCACCGAAACCGATGGCCGGGCGACGCTGGAAGAAATGGCTGGCCATGCGCACGCACTGGGCTACGACTACATCGCCATCACGGACCATTCCAAGGCGCTGGCGATGGCCAATGGCCTGGATGAAGCTCGGGCCATCGCCTTCGCCCGCCGTGTCCGGGACGATCAGGCCAACTACCCGCTTCGCGTCTTCTCGGGCCTGGAATGCGACATCCTCCGCGATGGCCGCATGGACTTGGACGATGAAGCCCTAGCCGCCCTCGATTTTGTCGTCGCCAGCGTCCACAGCTATATGAATCTGTCTTCCACCGAGATGACGGAACGCTACCTGGCCGCCATCGAGAATAAGCATGTCCGCGTCATCGGCCACCCCACCGGCCGCGTCCTGCTGCACCGCGAAGGCTTCCCGTTCGACTTTGACCGCGTCACCACTGCCGCCGCCCAACACGGCGTCTGGCTGGAACTCAACGCTTCGCCGGAGCGGTTGGACCTGAACGACACCATGCTGCGCGCCGCCCAACGCAAAGGCTGCCAATTTGTGATCTCCACCGACGCCCACCACCCCAAGCACCTGCAGAACATGCGCTACGGCGTCCTCACCGCCCGCCGCGGCTGGCTAACCAAAGCCGACGTCATCAACACACGCGGCGCCGCCGACTTTGAAGCCCTCCTGCGCGCTGGCCGCTAGCCGCTGCCTAGCCCCATGCGTCAGCTTGGGGCTTGCTCGAGGAGTGGGAAGAAGCCCCAAGCTGACGCATGGGGCTAGTCTCGGTAGTCCGCGAATACCTAAAAGCCACTGGGCTTAATCGACCAGACCTCGCGCCACTTGGCCCCGGCGGCGACGGTCTGCAACTCCGCGTATTGACCCTTATGATGCTGGTTGAACGCATCCGTGATTCCGGCCATCGGCTCAAAGCAAACAAAATCGCGGCCCGGCGGCGCATAGACCACACCCACCGGAAACTTCGGCCCAAACAGGAAGGACAGCTTCTGCTTGCCATTGGTCACCGAGAACTCGGCCTGGCCTTCCGCATTGCGGACCAGTCCGGTGTAGACGTCGTCCTGCTTGGCCCCCTTCAGCGCCATGTCCATGGAGGTCACCGGCGTGCGTTGGCCGTTGGGGAT
>JBIKMK010000214.1:0-6640 GCA_044359315.1 Bryobacteraceae bacterium
TGCTGGACGTCATCCAGAAGCTGGTGGACCTGGGCAACACGGTGCTGGTGATCGAGCATCAGCTGGACATCATCAAGTGCGCGGACTGGGTGATCGACCTGGGGCCGGAAGGCGGTGAAGGCGGCGGCCAGATCATCGCCACCGGCACGCCGGAGCACATCCTGAAAAGCAAGAAGAGCCACACCGCCGCCGCGCTGCGCAAGATACTGAAGTGAGATTGAAGTGAGCCACTACAAGCAACAACCGCTCTCGTTTGAAGGCCTGAAGACCGTGTCGCTCTATGAGCGCGGCGGCAAGGTGCAGTTGGAACATTTTGCCACGGTACCCCAAACGCAGGGAGGGGTTTCGGCGCTGATTGATTCGCTGCCCAAGATCCTAGCGGCTGACTCTCTGCGCGCCGTCATCGACCGGCTGGTAGAAGCCAAGGCCAAGCGCCGCGCGATCATTTGGGGTCTGGGCGGACACGTCATCAAATGCGGCTTGGCCCCGACGTTGCTGCACCTGATGCGGAACGGCTATGCCACGGCGTTCGCCATGAATGGCGCGGCCTCCATCCACGATTTTGAGATTGCCCTGGCCGGCTGGACCAGTGAGGATGTCGAGAGTGTCCTGCCTGATGGCCGCTTCGGCTCCGCTGGTGAAACCGGGCAGGAGATGAATGGCGCGATCAGCGACGGTGCGCGCGCCGGGCTGGGCATGGGCGAGGCGCTGGGGGCGCGGCTGCAACGGTTTTCAGACCGCCCCGGCTTTGGGCAGAGCCTGGTGGGGCAGACCTACGCCGCGCAGGTTCCGGTGACGGTGCATGTGGCCGTCGGCACGGACACGCCGCACACCTTCCCCGAAGCCGATGGTGCGGCCATTGGCACGACGACGCACCTGGACTTTCGGCTGTTCTGTTCGCTCGTCCAGGAGCTGGATGGTGGCGGCGTCTACCTGAATGTCGGCTCGGCCGTGCTGCTGCCGGAGGTGTTCCTGAAGGCGGTCAGCGTCGTGCGCAATCTCGGGCACGACCTCAAGAACTTCACCACCGTCAACTTCGATTTCCTGCAGCACTACCGGCCCGTCACCAACGTGGTGAAGCGCCCGCACTCGGGCGCCGGGGGGCAGGGCTATTCACTCACCGGTCATCACGAGATCATGATTCCCCTGCTGGCGGCGGCACTGCTGGAACGCGACGCGGCCTCTGGGGCTTAAGCGGCATGAGTGAAACTGACGCCCCATTCTCCGATCCGCCCCTTGAGCTGGACTCGCCCGTTTCTGGGCAGCCATTCTGGAGCTATGGAGACTTGGCGTTTGCGATTCTCAGCTATGCCGCCTTGTCGATCGCGGGCACTTTAGCCACGCGCCGCTTGCCGGGCGGGCTGCTGCTAGGGCAGGTGCTGGGCTACGGTGTCTGGTTCGGTCTGCTGGCCGGCTTCTTCCGGCTCAAGTATGGGCAGCCTTTCTGGCGCTCGCTCGGATGGCAGCCGGCCGCGCGGCTGGCGGCAGTGGGCGTGCAGTTGGGTGTCGCGCTGATGGTGCTGGCGATCGCCGTGGGACAACTGGCCCATTTGCCCGATGTCGATACTCCGCTGCGCGCCCTGCTGAATGATCCGAAGATGGTTCCATTGACGGCCATCGCGGTGGTTGGCGTGGGCCCTTTGGCGGAAGAGTTGTTTTTTCGCGGCCTGGCGCAGCCGTTGCTGACGCGGAGTTTTGGGGCAGTCGCCGGAATCGCGTTGACGGCCCTATCGTTCGGGTTGCTGCATGCCGAGCAGTTGAAGAACTCCTGGCCCAATGTGGCCTTGATCGTGGTGGCTGGGGCGGCTTTTGGAGCCGTGCGGTACAAGCTTGATTCAGTTTTCGCATCCACCGTGATGCATGCCACCTACAATGGGTTGCTGCTGACCGGATACTTAATGGGGAAGAACCTTTTGCATGGTTGAGACAATTCAGTGGACCGATGCGGGCGTCGTCATGATCGACCAAACCCGCCTGCCGCGCGAGCAGGTGTTTGTCACCTGCCGCACTTATCAGGAAGTCGCGACGGGGATCAAGGACATGATCATCCGCGGAGCGCCCGCCATTGGCGTGGCCGCCGCCATGGGCGTGGCTCGTGGTGCGCTGGATGCCACCGATTTGGCCGCCGAGTTCCCCGTGATCTGCGACACGCTGGCCGCCACGCGGCCGACAGCGGTGAACTTGTTCTGGGGCATCGAACGGATGCGGCGGCTGTATGCTTCGCTGGCCGGTAGCCCGCTGGACGAGATCCGCGCGGCGCTGGTGCGTGAAGCGCAGCTGGTCTACGCCGAAGATATCGCCATCAATAAGGCCATCGGCGCACATGGTGAACCGCTGGTGCCGGCGGGCAAGACCGTGCTGACACACTGCAACGCCGGGGCCTTGGCCACGGCCGGTTACGGCACCGCTCTGGGTGTCATTCGCGCCGCCTTTGCGGCGGGCAAGAACATCGACGTCTATGCTGATGAGACGCGCCCCTTTCTGCAAGGTGCTCGGCTGACGGCCTGGGAACTGCAACAGGACGGCATCCCCACAACCCTGATCACCGACAACATGGCCGGATACTTCCTGGCCAAAGGACAGATCGGCTGCGTCGTCGTGGGCGCGGACCGTATCGCCGCCAATGGCGATGTGGCCAACAAGATCGGCACCTATTCCGTGGCCGTGCTGGCCAAGGAGAATGGGGTGCCGTTTTATGTGGCCGCGCCGGTTTCCACGCTCGATTTGAGCCTGAAGTCCGGTGCTGAGATTCCGATTGAGGAACGGGCCGCGATTGAGGTGACCGACATGTTTACGCCGGGCGTCGCGCCGCCGGGCATTGCCGTCCGCAACCCGGCTTTCGATGTGACGCCCAACCGTTACGTGACGGCGATCATCACCGAAAAGGGTGTCGCGCGGGCCCCGTACGAGCAGTCGCTGGCGGCCATGATAGGGTAAGGGCATGAAGCACTGGGTTCACCTGGGGGTGGCACTTGCGCTGAGCCTTGGGCTGCCGGCGGGGGAGCTATCCGGCCGCCGCGCGCCGGGTTTCTCCCTGCCTGACGTCAACTTGAAGCAGCACGATCCGCAGAACTATCGCGGCCGCGTGTTGATCATCGAATTGATGAAGTCCGACTGTCCGGTTTGCAAATACACCGCCAAGCTTCTAGCCAAGGCCCAGCAGAAGTACGGCGACAAGATTGCGGTGTTGGGTATCGCACTGCCACCGGACAATCTGAATACGGTGAAGGCTTTCATGGAAGCCGAGAAGATCTCGAACCCCATTCTGTTTGACTGCGGGCAAGTGGCGGCGTCCTACTTGAAGGTCTCTCCCGCACGTCCCCGCATTGAGCTGCCGCACGTCTTCGTCATCGACGGCACCGGCCAGATTCGCGAGGATTGGGGCAGTGAGAACACGATGCAGACACTAGAAGAGCTGTCGGCGGTGGTAGACCGGCTGCTCGCCGAAAAGCCCCGGCCCTGAGCGGCCGAAGTATAGGCGAGGGATAGCTGAATTGAGGCATGCCGTGAAATGGTTGTTCGCCGCGTTGCTGGGATGGAGCGTCACCGCTGGTGAGCTGCATCAGGCTGTCCGCGCGGGCGATGCCGCCAAGGTGAAAGCACTGCTGGAAGCGGGAGCGCCGGTCAACGAACGGGACGCCCTCGGCGGCACCGCGCTGCATGAGGCGGCCTGGAATGGCGACTCCAATCTGGCCTGGATTCTGATTGCCGCCGGTGCCGACCCCAATGCCGCGCATTCTGAAGGCGGCTCCACGCCGCTGCACTATGCGATTCTCACCAACCACGTGGAGATCGTAAAGATGCTGCTCGACAAAGGGGCTGACGTGAAGGTCCGCTACCGGTCCGGTTCAACTGCTTTGCATTTGGCGTCCAGCCGCGGCCACAAGGAGATCGCCGAGTTGCTGATCGCCCGCGGCAGCGACGTCAATGCCACTGATACGCAAGGGTCCACGCCCATGGACGAAGCGGCCTGGAAGGGGCAGACGGAAGTGGCCCGGCTGTTGCTGGCCAAGGGTGCCAATGCGCGCAACCGGAATAAAGATTCGGGTGTCACTCCTCTGCATGAGGCCGCGGTAAAGGGTCATTTGGAAGTGGCCGAGCTGTTGCTGGCGGCCGGTGCTGAACTGGAAGCGCGCGATAACTCCGGCGTCACCGCGCTGGATGAGGCGATCCGCCACAAGCACACGCGCGTCATCGATCTCCTGCTGCAGCGGGGGGCTAAGTTCACGGGTCCGGAGCAGAGTGGCTCGCGCCAGTTGTCGGAGGCCGTGATGCGTGGGCAGGGCGATATTGTCTCGTTGCTGCTGGGGAAAGGCGCTGACGCCAACGCCCGCACGGCCAGCGGTGGAACCTTGCTGCATGATGCCGCACTGAAGGGCCATCGTGACATCGCGGAGTTGCTGATCAAGGCGGGGGCCAAGGTGGATGCTCGCAACGCTGCCGGTGCCACCGCTCTGCATGATGCGGCATTGGCCGGCAAGCGGGCCGTGGCGGAGCTGTTGATCGCCCAGGGTGCCAGCGTCAATGCGATCGACACTGAGTCTGGCGCCACCCCCTTGCATCACGCCGCCAGTTGGGGCCGCCGCGACCTGGTGGAACTGCTGGTGGAGAGTAAGGCCGACCTGGGGAAGCGCAACAAAGCGGGGCAAACGGCGCTGGATGTCGCGCTCGCTAACTCCCAGGCCGAAGTGGTGGAGTTGCTGCGGCCCGAGGGTGCCGTCCCTTAGTCTGCAGTCCTCCGCGCCAGGCGTATACCTGAGCTCACCTTAAGGGTGCCCGATTTCGGCTAAAGGGATTCCTGACCCGCGCCGATAACCTTTTTGTGAAGGCCACTTGGCGCAAGCCGCTGCAAATGCTGTCAGCGGACCCGGCGCTGGAAGAACAGACCGAATACAACAGCCGCCGTTTGGCCAAGCTGGGTGCCGCCGTGGCCGACGTGGTGGCGTGGCTCGAAAAATGTGTCCCCGCCGATGATCTCCGCACCATTGAGCTGATCCTGACGCGCAGCTACGTCCAGGTGCGTGAAGCAGAAGTAGCTCTGCTCGAAGAGCTGTTCCGGGCGGAGTTGGAATCATCCAGCTTGGCGGAAACGCTGCGGCACTTTGAAGCTGCTCTGAAGACCTATGCTCGTGCCGACACTGTCTCGATCCGCTATCCGATGGCCGTCAGCTCGTCACGTGCCAAATGTGAGACGGGCCCCGTCACCGTCTGGTCCGTCCCGCTGGATCATGACGGATTGATTGAGCTGCGTTTCAATAAACCTTATCCCTGGCTACCCCGCGAGTTGGATGTCTTGCGCATTGCCGCGGAGCGCTGCCTGGCGGCGGGTGAGAAGGCCCGCCGGGAAGAGCAGGCGCGGCGGTTGGCTGGCACTCTGACGGAAGTGGCCGAACGGGAGCGCCGCCGCATCAGCCAGGAACTGCATGACGAGGCCGGACAGTCGTTGCTGGTGATCCGGCTGAGCCTGGAAATGCTGGAGCAGGCGCTGGACGGCCCCAACCGGGACCGCGCACGCGAAGCCCGTCAGATGACCGAACACGTGGTCAACGAGATTCGCCGGATCCTGAGCGCGCTAAGCCCGGAAGTGCTCACCAAGCTGGGCCTGGCGCCCGCCGTACGTCAGCTGTCTTCCCGCTTGCGGTGGGTGCAGCCGGCGCAGGTCTCGATGCAGGTGAGTGATCTGCCTCGCTTGCCCGAGAAGTTGGAACTAGTGGTGTACCGGCTGGCGCAGGAGTGCCTAAACAATGCCGCGCGACACGCGGAAGCAAAAAACATAACAGTTTCGCTCAATTTAGCCGATGGGTATATCAGGCTCAATGTGAGAGATGACGGCCGGGGCTTTGAGCCGGCCGGTGCGATGGCCAGGCCGGAGTCGTTCGGGCTTGCAGGAATGCGGGATCGAGTGGCGCTGCTAGGGGGACGCATGGATGTGTCCAGCCGCCCAGGCCGGGGGACCGCGATCGCCATCGAGTTGCCGGCGAATTGATTGAGCTGACGATAACTAGAGGAGAACATGCCGCAGATTCGTATCCTGCTTGCCGACGATCACACGCTTTTCCGCCAGGGCATCAAAACCCTGCTGGCGGCCGAGCCTGATTTCGAAGTCATTGGTGAAGCGTCCAACGGTGGCGAGGCCATTGAACGCGCGGCGGAGCTACGTCCCGACGTCGTTGTGATGGATGTCAGCATGCCCGGCATGAGCTGCTTTGAGGCCACGCGCCAGATCCGCAAGGCCCGTCCCGAAGTGAAGGTATTGTTTCTCACCATGTACGACGACGAGGACTACCTCATCGAAAGCATGGAAGTGGGTGCCAGTGGCTACGTACTGAAGGATTCCCCCTCCACCCAGCTTTCCGCCGCGGTCCGCGACGTTCATCGGGGTGGCAGCTATCTTTCGCCCCGCATGCTGTCTCAACTGGTGGACGATTTCCGCAGCCGCGTCAAAACCCAAACCCGTACCCCGCGCTTTGCCACCCTCACCAATCGCGAGCGTGAAGTGCTGAAGATGCTGGCCGAAGGCAACTCCGTCAAGGAGATCGCCGGTGACTTGAACCTGAGCGTCAAAACGATTGAGGCTCACAAGTTCAACCTGATGCGCAAGCTGGATATCCACAACAAGGCTCAACTGGTGCAGTCCGCG
>JBIKMK010000215.1:0-6631 GCA_044359315.1 Bryobacteraceae bacterium
CAATGGTCTGCTACGCACGGCCTGCCACTAGCTTTCGGGAATCAGTTCACCTAAGCCAATTTGGCCATGGATGCGTTCGGCCGGGTGCGCGACGTCGCCGCCGCCGAACCAGACCTTCACGCGGCCGTCGGGCTGGGGTTCCACGTGAGGGTCGCAGACCACCTTGGCGTTCCACGGTTGGTCACCGGCGATGACAAAGCCCTTCACCTTCTCCCAACGGACACCATCGGCGGATCGTGCCAAGCCGATCCGCCGCACTTCGTCACGAGCGCGGCCGGTATAGAGCATCCACCAGGTTCCCTGCGAACTCCAGACAGCGGGCTCGCCGAGGCCGTTCTCATCAAAGGCACCGGGTTCGCCGGGCTCCAGCACCGGGTTGGAGCGCAGCTTGGTCCAGGTATGGCCATCCGTGGACGTGGCGACGCCCAGGCGTTGGCGTTTAGCCCGGTCCTGCCCCAGATAGTAGAGGTAGAGCGCGCCGCCGGTTTCAATGACATAGGGGTCCGCTACGCCGAGTTCGTCCCAACTGCCGCGCGGCCCTACGTCAAGCGCGGCGGAGGCATCGCGATCCCATTCACGGCCGTCTTTGGAGCGGGCAAAGGCGATCTTGGGGATGTCCGGACCCAGCACGTGATACCAGTGCCAGTATTGACCGCCATGAAATAGCACGCTGCCGTTGGCGGCGATGTAGCCGCCTTCCCAACCTTGGGGCGCGAGCACGCGCTGGCCGTCGAGCGCGGTGTACCAGGTCTTGCCGTCAAACACCGAGTAGAACAACTTGCCGTTGGCCATGCTGGGGTTCAGCACGTCCACTTCGCCTGAGGCCGGGCGGAGCAACGGTTCTTTGGGCGGCACCCAGCGCCACCGGACTTCGCGGCGCGCCCCTTCAGGCGCGGGCAGAGAGAAGTCGGCGTAGCGGCCGCAGCCGGCTAACATCACGAACGCGAGCGCACTAGCGCAGATAGAGAAATAGCGTATGGCTGCGCCCTTCACCGTCATCTTCAATCGTGATCGTCTTTTCTGGGTTCCAACCGCCCACTTCGAAGTCGTGGGCGATCACGCGGGTACCCTTTTTCAATTGTTTGTCCAGCATCGGGCGGACTTTTTCATTGGACAGCGGCAGCAGGTAGATGGTGATGACGTCCATCTGCGAATAATCCTGCACCATGATGTCACCGTGGATAATGCGGGCCGTCTTGTCGAGGCCAAGGCTCTTGATCTTGGCGGAGCTCTGCTTGTAAAGAGCTTCGTCGAACTCAATGCCGGTGGCGTCGGCGCCAAATTTCTTGGCAGCCATGATCACGATGCGGCCGTCACCGGAGCCCAAGTCCACCATCTTCTCGCCCTTCTTCAGCCCCACCACTTCCAGCATCTTCTGGACCACGGAATCGGGCGTCGGGTAATAAGGTGCCAGCTTTTCCGTTTCCTTCGGCTGCTGGGCGACCAGTAAGGTAAGAGCGAGCGTGGCGGCGGTGATCATCGGCAAATCTCCTAAGGTTCAATGTGGACGCGGACCCGGTTGCTTTCCCGGCCGGCCACTTCAACGGAAAGTTCCGCCGTGCCGCGGTTCACCAGATTGGGTACCAGCGCTTCCACCAGGTAGAAACCAATATAGCCGGGTGCCAGCACGGCACGGGTCACCTCCAGCGGCTGCCCGTCCAGCAGCACCCGGACGGTGGCCTCGACAACGGGCGGCGCTTCCAGTGGTGCTTCCACACCTGCCGGCCATTCCGGCCGCACCCGGCCCAGCCCTGTCGCCAAAATCTGGAGCCGCATCCCGGAACGGGCCGGACGCAGGGCATCCAGCAAGACGCCGGAATCGCCATCAATCAGCATCGGCGCGCCATCGCGCTCAAACACGGCGGGCGCCGTCCGCTCCAGCGGCACCGCGAGGCTCCAGGCACGAGCGGTGGATTCCAGTTGCAACAGCAGCTCCCGGCCTTCAGCATTGAACGGAACCTGCAACTGCGTTTCGCCCGACAGCGAACCCAAGCCTACGGCTCCGCGGACTCGCAGACCTTCGGGCCCGAGAATACTGAGCAGGGCACCGGGTGCCGCCGCCCGGGGCCGGAGATCAGCCGCGCTGACCAGCGCTGGCAACTGGCGGCGGTGCGGGGCCAGCGCGGCGTAGATGCCCCAGCCTTCAAAAGCCACGAACAACTGATTGCCGTTTTCGTCCAACTGGACGTCCAGCGCTTTGGCCTCGGGCAAAGCCCCCGCCAGCCTTCGCCAGGTGCCGCCCAGTACCGGCGCCCGCAGGTCCACCGAGGCTACAAAGATACCTTTCTCGGTGGCCACATAGACCGAATTCGATTCGCTGTGGGCCGTGACACCATAGATGGCTGTTCCGGCCAGATTGAGAGAGATATCGTCCCAAAGGCCACCGCCATCGACGGTCCGGAAAAGTTTGCCGTCCCGAATTTCCAGCGTAGTCAGCAGGTCGGTGGCCTCGCTCCACCGCCGGGTAGCGGCAGGAGCGGCGTCCGCCACACGCGCCCAACCGTCGCGCTGCCATTCGAAGATCGTGTGGCGGGAAGCGATGCGCAGTGGACGGGTTCTGACAATTCGTTCCGCCGGCAGATTGGGGAGCGTCGAGTTCAAGCCCGCCCAGGTCCGGCCGCCATCGAGCGAGCGCCAGACACCGTCGGCGTCGGCCTCCACCAGTTCCTGTTCGCCGCGTGCGGTGGAAACTGTCGCGGAGGCCGGAACTTTGGCGCGGGCCGGTTGCCAGTTCTCAAAGTCAGTCGTCAGAAAAACGGTGCCCGCGGCGGTCTGCACGGCCAGCCCTTCGCCCTCAAACCACACTCGCTCCACTGGACCCGTGGCCAGTTCGCCGGAGCGCGTGCGGATGGCGGCATTGCCGATGCGCCGCCAGTCGAGCGCGACGTCCTGAGCCAGGGCGATGGAAGACGCCGCGGCAGCAAAGGCCCCGGCGGCGAAAACCAAGCGGATTGTGGCAGTGCGACACATCGCTAGCGTCCATTGTATCCTGGTAGGAGTGGTAGTCCTCTCGCCAGATCAAGCATTTGGCGGAGGGCCCCTGACTTGCTTTGCAATTTGGGGTACACTCTGGGTTCGACCGGAGTGGTGCCGGTTGGACTGGCTTCAAGATGATGAGTCCGCTTCATAAACACTTATCGGCAGCGGTAATCGTAATGGTTACAGCGCCCGTGTTGTGTCTGGCGCAGCTGGATTCCCTGGAAGCAGCCAAGGTGTTGAGTGTGCAGGGCAATGTCTCAGTTGTCCGCGACACACAGGCCTGGGCGGTGATGCCGGGAATGACGTTGCAGCCGCGACAGGAAGTCATCACCGGGGCAGACGGCTACGCGCTGCTGCAGGTTGCTGACGGCAGCCAGTTTGAAGTTTTTCCGAACAGCCGCTTCGTTTTCCGGCAGAATGCCGGGTCGTTGCGGGAGCTTCTGGACCTCTGGATTGGCCGCGTCAAGGTGCACATCCAGAAGATGAACGGCCAACCAAATCCCAACCGGGTCCGGACGCCAACAGCGGTGATCTCAGTGCGCGGCACGATTTTCGACGTCACGGTGGAAGATGATGGCGACGTCACGCTGGTTTACGTGGAAGAAGGCCAAGTGGCGGTGCAACACGCCATTCTGCCCTATACGGAATCGAAGTTGCTGAACGCCGGCGAGTATCTGCGGGTCTACAAGAATGCCCCGCTGGCGGCACGCCGCGTCGATCGCGGATTGGTGCTGCAGCGCAGCCTGCGGGTGCTTTCCGATGTTCTGGTGATGCGGGGCCCGCGGCTGGGCACGGGCGGCTCGGCCGGCGGTGCCGGTTCGGCTGGCGGAAGCGTCGGGCTTCCCGGCGATACGGCGTCCACCACACCACCTCCACCGCCCCCTCCTCCTCCACCCCCACCGGGTGGCAATTAGGGTTTGCGGGGCTGCGGATGCTGTCCCTCACGGTAGTTTGTCTCCTCGCCCAGTCGGCCTCAAGTGCAGCGGGTACTTCTGCTTCGCCCCCCGCACCGGGTGCTCAGGCGGAATGGGAGCTGCAGCGTGATCTTCCCCGCTTGCCCGCGCAAGTCAAGCAGCTGCTGCCCTTGCTGAAGCAGTTGAACCCCAAGGAATGGATCGCCAAAGGAGCCTCGGAGATCTACCTCCAGCAATGGGAGTCGGTCCAGAAGGAAGTGGGCTACCTGGAGCATTCCGCCCAAACGCTGGCCCGCCAGCCGGACCGGCTGACGCTGGCTCTGGAAACATTCTTCCGCCTGCAGGCGATCGAAACGCGGATGGGGAATCTGGTGGAAGCCGTGCGTAAGTATCAGAACCCGGCGCTGGCCGATCTGCTGCAGTCCTTGACGGCGGAGCATTTGAGCGTCAAGGTAGGCTTACAGCAGTTTGTCGCCGAAGTGGCGGCTCAACGGGAGGCAGAATGGAAAGTGATGGAGAGCGAGGCCCAGCGGTGCCGGACCCAGTTGACCGCCCCCACACCTCCGGCGGGAGCCCGGAAAACACCTTGACCCCCACCATCCCCCCGGCGCCGTCCGCCAGCCCCGTGCTTGGCTTCCACTGCTCCATCTGCCGGGAACCTTCGGGTGAGATTTGCGTTTGGTGCACCAAAGATACCTGCGCCCTCCACCTGTGCGAGCACTGCCACCGCTGCAGCGATTGCTGCCTGTGCCGTCAGCACGACCAACGACGCTAGATCTCACCGGTTCTGACCCAAGTTTGCGACGACCACCGGTCTAGCTTGCCTTATTTTCGATAGTGAGTTATCACTATTGATATGTCGCCCTCGCTGCAAGATCCCACTTCTTTGGCCGCCAAGCTCCCCGTCACCGTCCTGTCCGGCTTTCTCGGCGCGGGCAAGACCACGCTTTTGAATCACGTTCTGAACAATCGCGAAGGCCTGCGCGTCGCGGTGATCGTGAATGACATGAGCGAGGTGAACATCGACTCGCGTCTGGTGGAGCAAAACTCTGCCCTCAACCGCGTGGATGAAAAGCTGGTGGAGATGTCCAATGGCTGCATCTGCTGCACGCTCCGCGAGGATCTGCTGCTAGAAGTGGCGAAGCTGGCCCAGGAGCGCCGCTTTGACTATCTGCTGATCGAATCCACCGGTATTTCGGAGCCGATGCCCGTGGCGGCCACTTTTAGTTTTGTGGACGAACAGGGCGGCTCACTGGCTGACGTGGCTCAACTGGACACGATGGTCACCGTGGTGGACGGCGAAAAGTTCCTGGAAGACTACGAATCGCTGGACTCGCTGATGGACCGCCGGATGGAGCTCAGCGAAGACGATGAACGCAACATCGCCGACCTTCTGATCGACCAGATTGAATTCGCCAACGTGCTGGTGATCAACAAAACCGACCGGATGTCGGACGAGGAGCGCGCGCGCCTGCGATTGATCTTGAGCCGCCTCAACCCGGAGGCTCGCCAGGTGGAGGTCGAGTTTGGGCGCGTGGCCATGCGCGAGATCCTTTACACCCGCTTGTTCGATGAGGCCAAGGCGTCCAGCGCCGCCGGTTGGCTGAAGGAACTGCAAGGCTTCGGCCAGCATACGCCGGAATCGGAAGAATATGGCATTTCCAGCTTCGTCTACCGCGCCCGGCGGCCCTTCCATCCCCGGCGCCTATGGGATGTTCTCGACGAGGGCTGGGCGGGCGTGTTGCGGGCCAAGGGCTTTATGTGGCTGGCCACCAAGCACGACCTGATCGGCGTCTACTCTCAGGCCGGCAACTGCGTCACGTTAGAGCCGGAACGGCCCTGGTACGCTGCGGTGCCGCAGGAGGAATGGCCCGAGGATGAGCAATCGCTGCAGGCCATCCGGCGGCTGTGGCATGAACCATACGGTGATCGCATGCAGGAAGTGGTCTTCATCGGCGTGGAGATGGACCGGGCAGACATCGAGACGCGCCTGAATGCCTGCCTGCTCACCGATGAGGAGCTGGCCATTCCGCTGGAAGCCTGGGATGTCCTGTTTGAGGATCCCTTTGGGGCCTGGGAGCACGACGCCGCATAGACCCGTGACGGTTGGCCACAGCGAACCGCCGGGCAGCCGGGCCGGAGCGGCGGCGGTTGCCGTCAGACTCTTAGAAGATCAGCTTCAACGCAAACTGCAACTGCCGCGGGTCAAAGCTGGAGCGGATCTGGCCGAAGCCGGGGTTGGAGATATTGCCGTCCGGCTCGCGGAAATTGGTTTCGTTCAGCAGGTTAAAGGCTTCCGCGCGGAACTGCAAGCGGAGCCGTTCGGTGAGCGTGAACGTCTTGCCCAGCGTCAGATCCGTCTGGTAGAAGTTGTATCCCCGGACAATGTTGCGGCCGGAGTTGCCGAAGGACTGGCCGGCGGCCGGAATGCTGACGGCGGTGCGGTCCAGGTAGTTGCTGATGGTGCGGGACCCCTCGGGCGTCAGCGGGTTGCGCGAGACATCCGGCCGGTACGAGTTGCGGCCAAACACCGCGATCACCGGCACCACTTCCTGCGCCGCGCTGGGCGTGTAGCTGAGCGTCAAAGGCGCGCCGGTGCGGAGATTGATGATTGAATTCACCTGCCAGCCGCCCAGCAGCAAGTCGGCCGCGCGGTTCAGACCCGCCATGAACTTGCGTCCCCGCCCGAAGGGCAGGTCATAGACAAAGCTGGTGACATTGTTGAGCGTGCGGTCATA
>JBIKMK010000216.1:0-6625 GCA_044359315.1 Bryobacteraceae bacterium
CTCGAGGCAAGATTGCGCTCGACCAGCAGTGGACGGAGTTTCCAACGCCCGTGTGGACCTTCCAGAACAATGTGATCTGCTGTGCCGCCCCCGCCACTACCATCACCGGTGCACCGCCGGCAAACATCTGGATGACATCTGTATCCGAAATCGGATTTGCCAATCCGGCTGCTACTGACTACCGGCTGACCCCCAGCAGCAGTGTCCGTGCCGGGGCGGTTTGCGTCACTTTGCCGACCGTCACTTGTTCCAGCGATGGAAAAGCCATTGGTGTCGATATGGGTGCTTTGAACGCTGCGACGGCGAAGACTCTTTCCGGTCTGAGATGAGCGGCTAAACTAAAAGCAGGTTGGCCGGTAGCGATTTTTGACCCACCGGATCGGCATCTCCCCAATTCAATGTGCGGCATAGCCGGATACATAACTCTTCACGCGCCGTCCACCCTGACGAAGATCTCGCGGCCGCTGCTGGACCGGATTGATTAGCACATTGAAGTGCCCGCCGTCCCCCACAAGGAACTGCGCGGCGACCAGACGGGGGCGACTTCGGCGGAGATTCGGGCTCGGGTGGAGCGGGCGCGGCTGATCCAGGAGCAGCGCGGCTACCCCAACGCCAAGATCCCCAGCGGGCGACTGCGGCAGATCTGCCCGCTGGACGATGCCGGGGAGCGGACGCTGGAGATGGCGATCCGCAAGCTGGGCCTTTCAGCTCGTGCGCATGACCGGTTGCTGAAGGTGGCGCGGACGATCGCTGATCTGGGCGGGTCGGAGGCGATCCAGGCCAAGCATATGGCGGAGGCGGTCGGTTACCGGTCGCTCGACCGGGTGTACTGGAAGTAGTGGGGCGGGCGTGGCCAGGTACTTCCCTACTCGATCTGCACCAGCCGACTATTCTGGGGAAGAACCCAAGTGGCGGCACTCCGCACCGGTCTCTCGCAACCTTACTTGCGACCCTTCTGCGCAAGCAGTCGGCGAGCTTCACTCAGTTGAACGGCTGACATTCCTGCTGCTACTTGATCACGGGAGGCGGCATAGCTGGCCCTGTCAGTGGCTTCTTCGGCGGTCGAGGCCGCCGAAGATAGCAGCAGGTAAGCCCGGATCAAGTCTTTGGGTACGCCTTGTCCTCGACTGTGCATTGCCCCCAGCACCGCTTGGGATGCACTATGTCCCTTGTCTGCGGCCCGGCCGTACCATCGGGCGGCCTCGAGATAATCCTGGGGAACGCCCCGACCCAGATAGTAGAGTTGCCCGAGCATACTCTCGGCCGCGTCCAAACCTGCTTCGGCTGCCTTCCGGTAGAACTTGACCGCCTGCACCGAGCTCTTCTCGACACCACGGCCATCCTCAAACATACTCGCCAACGAAAACTGCGCCCAGCGATGCCCCCCATCCGCCGCCATCCGAAACCACCGCGCCGCCTCGCGATCATCCGCAGAAACGCCGTGGCCCTTGTAGTACATCACTCCCAAGATGAACTGTGCGTCCGGGTATCCGTGCTTGGCGGACAGCGTGTACCATTTCAGCGCCTCAGCCAAGTTGGCCGCCCGTCCCTGACCCTCTTCCGCCATCAGGCCCAGCTTGTACTCGGCGGATGCCTCGCTTTGAGCCGCCGCCAACCGAAGCCACTTCAGAGCTGCCCCGTTGTCTTTGGCGATGCCCTTCCCTGCCCAGTATCGCTCGGCCAGGGCCACCTGAGCAGCAGCCACTCCCCGTTGCGCTTCGCTCTTAATCATCTCGATGGGTGAGGTCTCATACTTGCTCGCGCCATTCGGTTGTGCCCGAGATGCAATGGTCAGTAGAAGGGTCAACCCCAGGAGTCGACCAATCTGAGTCAGCTTCGAATTAGAGGCGCTGGTTATCACTGTGAATACGCTACCACTCTTATTCGCTATGAGGACCGGAATCAGAGAGCTGCGCGTATCGTACCGGATCGGTCTGGGTCCGAACAGATTCAGGCGAAGCAGGTGGCCTTGTCCTACCGGTCGCTCCGCTCGAGTTCGCTCAATTCGACTCCCACTTGACGATGGGGTTCATCCGCCGGTCTGATCAGTTCGGGAGGCTTACCAGTTCGCCTGGGTGCCGTCCGGCAGGAACATCGATTCGTCTCGCCAGGTAACCGGGGTTTGGGCGGCTTTCTGGATTTCGGACCAGTTCACGTCGAGGCCCAGGCCGGGGCCGGTGGGGAGCGCGAGGTGGCCTTCGGCATCGACGTTGAAGGCAGGCCACTGGCTTTCGTCGACGTAGCGGAGCCAGGGGTCGATGTTTCCTTCGGCTTGGGAGGCGTTGTAGTGGATGCCTTTGGACCATTCGAGAATCCAGCCGGCGCGGGACTGGGCGACGACGTGGAGACAGGCCATGAAGGCGATGGGGGAGAGCGGACAGTGGGGGGCCAAGGCGAGGCCGTTCGCTTCGGCGAGGGCGGCGATTTCGGCGCAGTTGCTGATGCCTCCGGCGTGGACCAAGTCGGGCTGGAGGATATGAGCGCCCTGGTTGGCGACGACGTCAGAGAATTCGGCGACGGTGCACATGCGTTCGCCGGTGGCAATGGGGATGTGCGTGAGGCGCGCAATCTCGGGGAGCCAGCGGTTATAGTCGTGACGGACCGGTTCCTCGTAAAAGAGGGGGCGGGAGAACTCGAGTTCCTTCGCCAAGCGACGGGCCATGGGGACATTGCAGCGGCCATGGAAGTCGTACGCGATATCGACATCGGGGCCCACGGCATCGCGCACCGCACGGGCGCGGGCGACAGCGCTCTGGATGCCACCGTAGGTGTCAATCGCCGCCAGCGGCGGGCAGGCGTTCATCTTGATGGCGCGCGCGCCTTCAGAAACCACGCGGGCGGCTTCCTCGGCGGCCGCCGCGGGGGCGTTGTTGTTGCCGCCGGCCCAGCGGTAGACTTTGACGCGATCGCGGACCTTGCCGCCGAGTAGCTGGTAGATGGGCTCGCCAACGGCTTTGCCGTAAAGGTCCCAAAGAGCGATTTCGATACCGCCGAGGGCGGACATATAGTGAGGGCCACCGTGGTAGAAATTGCGGTCGTAGGCGGCGCGCACCAGCCCTTTCAGCCCGCGGGCGTCCTGGCCGAGGAACAACTCCGACAACTGGTGGACCGCCGCTTCGGCGGAGGGGAGCTGGCCTTCGACGGTGTACTCTCCGTAGCCTGCAAGTCCTCCGGCGGCCAGGATGCGGAGCAGACCCCAACGGGGGGCGACCTGAACAGTTTCGATCTTCTCGATGGTGAGTTTGGGGACTGACATGAAGGAACCCACCATTCTATGCCGGGAGATGCCAGCCGTAAACCCTTAAGGTAGAGGCTCAGTCCCACGACCTACCGGGTTTTCGAAAAGAGGGACGAGCCGAGCATCGCGCTTCACCGTCTATTGGCTTCGAGATGCTCTTGACTAAGTGGCGTCACGGAGCGGTCACCTCACAACGATACCGCCTGGCCGCTGTTCCCAGGATGCTTGCCCAAGAGGCCAATTCGTCATTCGATTGAGCCATCCCCCAAGCCGGGGGCCAACCACTCGGTTAAGTGCTCCAGCTGCGAGCGCGACTCGAACGGCCGCATCAAGCGCAGCCCCAGCGCTAGGCGAGACTTCCAGCGTGGGGCGTTGCGGGGTGTCCCCGCTTGAAGGGGTAGCGGAACGACGCACCCGGAAGGACACCTGCCTCGATGTTGCTGGGTTCATGGAGTTTGTTAAGGTTGCTGTTATGCCAATCCACACCACAATCTGGAAGGTCGGGATAGAACCCGAAAAACTGCCAGAGTCCACGTTGGCGACTGAGCAACTTCTTGAGTCGATGATCGTTGCTGATCCCCGTCTTCTTTCCGAGCAGTGGATGCTGATTGGTCGGCAGGAAGCGACTGGCTTGGGTGGGCGGATCGACCTGTTGGCTATAGCTCCCGACGGGTCTCTGATTCTTATCGAAATAAAGCGCGACCGGACACCTCGCGAAGTCGTCGCTCAAGCGCTTGACTATGCCAGTTGGGTTGAGAAACTTCCGTCGGATCAGATCGCGGCAATCTATCACCGCTTTTCAAAAGGGAAAAGTCTATCCGAGGACTTCGAAGCTCGTTTTGGCACACCGCTGGACGATTCGATGCTCAATCAGAGCCATCAGATCATTATCGTGGCTGCATCTCTAGACGAGAGTTCCGAACGAATCGTTGCGTACCTGAGCCAGCGAGAGATCGCCATCAATGTATTGTGCTTTCAAGTCTTCGCCCATGGAACTGAGCAATTCATAAGTCGGGCATGGTTGTTGGACCCCGTCCAGACTCAGGTCAACGCTGCGTCACCTGACAAACAGAGCGAACCCTGGAATGGTGAGTTCTACTGTTCCTTCGGGCACGGCGAATCGCGTTCTTGGGACGAAGCAAGGAAATTCGGATTTGTTTGCGCAGGTGGCGGGACTTGGTACAGCAAGACGCTTCAACTCTTAGCCGCAGGCGATCGGATCTGGGTGAAGGTGCCAGGTCAAGGCTTCGTAGGTGTAGGACGGGTTACGGGGACTGCCGAACCGGCAGGAACATTCCAGGTCAAGACTGCCGAGGGCGAGGTTCTAGTTCTACGTGCTGTTTCCGAGGGAGATTATCACCGAGAGTTCGTGGGCGATCAAGAAAAGTGCGAATACTTCGTGCCGGTGCAGTGGCTCGACACGCGGCCACTCAGTGAGGCCGTTCAGGAGGTGGGAATGTTTGGGAACCAAAACACGGTGTGCAAACCAACCACACCAAAGTGGCGATCCACGGTTGAGCGCCTGAAGGACAAGTTCCCACTCTACACAGATGATCTGTAGAGGATTCGTTCAAGGCTTGTAAGGGATCATATAATCCCGCATAGGCCAGAACAGGATCGGACGCTCTTCTGAGAGATCTTCGCGTTTGTGGCCAGTACCGGGAGTACGAGCCAGGAACCAGAACGCTTCGACAAATTGACAAGCATCTGGCGGGTAACCTGATAGCCAGCTTCTTTCAGGTAGTAGGCTCGAATTATTACCTCTAGTGCGCTAATCCCTGTCCGATCAGGCCAGCACGCCCGCCAGCCTTCCCGTCGAATCAGCGAATCGCTCCACCGGCGTATCAAATGCGTCGAGCATGGACAGATAAAGGTTCGCCAGCGGCGTATCTTCGGCATAAGATAGATGCTGTCCGCCAGCCAGGCGGCCTCCGGCTTTACCCGCTACCACGATGGGTAGGTTGTGAGGATCGTGCTGGTCCCCATTGCGGATACCCGCACCGAACAGGATCATGGATTGATCGAGCACGCTCGAGTCGCCTTCCTTGATCTCGCGCAGCTTCGAGAGCAGATAGGCGTATTGCTCAATGTGCCATTGCCCGATCATCTGATACTGCTTCAGCTTCTCCGGGTCGTTCTGATGATGACTGATATCGTGGTGGCCGCTCGAAATTCCGGGAAGGAACGAGAAATTCTGATTGGTCACTTCATTGCCGAACATGAATGTCGCGATGCGGGTGGTGTCCGTACGGAAGGCGAGCGCGATCATGTCCATCATCAGTCGCGTACAGTCGGCAAAGTCTTTGGGCTGAGGTTCAGGCTTGGGCACCTTGTCGATCGGATAGCGCGCCTGCCAACTGGCGCGGCCGGGGAGCGTCGTCGCCTTGAGCCGCTCTTCCAGCGAGCGTACGATTTCGAGGTATTCATCCATGCGCAGCTGGTCGGACTTGCCTAACCGGCCGCGCAGCTGGCTGGCATCGTCCAGCACCGTATCGAGCAAGTCGGTATCGCGCCTGACATTCTCACCGGCGGGACGCGTCGCCCGGAAAAGGCGCTCATACACATACAGCGGGTTGATCTCACGGGCCAGCGGACGCGCCGGACCAGCCCAGGCGATGTGGGACCCGTAGACGCGGGTATAGCCCACATTGCGGTCCACGCCCGTTGTTACTGGCGAGGTGCCGAGTTCCAGTGACGCCAAGGGCGTTGCCCCGGCTGTGCGCTGAGCGGCCACCTGATCCACCGAAACTCCGTTGCAGTTTACTTCCACGCCCAGCGTCTTCGTGATGGTGGTGGAAGTGAGAAATCCGCTGACCTTGACATAGTGGCCGTCGCCGGTTTTCGAACCCGCATTCCACGTATTGGTGACGATGGTCAGGTCGTCACGGAACTTCGCCAACGGTTCCAGGGTTTTCGATAGTTGGAAGTCCCGGCCCACGCCCTGCGGCGTCCAGAAATCCGGATGCGTCCCATTCGGCATGTAGAGGAACGCCATGCGCTTGGTGGCCTTTTCGCCTTTGGGCGTTGGCGCAGCCATCGCCTCCAGCCACGGAAGGCCGAGTGCCGCTCCGGCACCCCGTAAGAGAGTACGTCGCGAAAGTGCTTGGGTTTTCCTCATTTGGCGGGTGGCTCCTTTGGTTTGGAAACGGACGGTTGGGAAACGGGCGCTGGGGCGGCTGGCTCGGGCGCCTGGAAGCGGAAGGGTGTACTGAGAACCACGCCGCGGATCAGTGCGTAAGAGCTGTAGTACTCCCTCTTTACTTGTTCCACGATGACATCGACCGCGCAATGATCTTCAAGGGTGAGCGAACGGCCCAAGGCGTAGCCCAGCATCTTCGCCGTTAAGTTGCGGACGACCAGATCGCGCCGGTCCATCAGAACTTTCTT
>JBIKMK010000217.1:0-6581 GCA_044359315.1 Bryobacteraceae bacterium
GGACTTTATCCCCCACTTTACCGGCGGCGTGCAGTGCTTCCTGAAGGACCTGATCGGCAAGCCATCGATCAATGACGAAGGCTTTCTCGATCACGCCTATGTGCCTAGCTTCATGCATAACCGCAAGCGCGACTACGCCCGCAGCTTCGGCGTGCAGTTCAACTATCAGAACCGCCGCGCCACGGGTTGGGCGAGGGAGGTGGCGGGCTTCGGAGCTTCTTACAAGGAAGCCGTGAAGGCGCGCTTCCCGGCGTTTTTGACGTTTGCTCCTTATGGCGAGATGCTGCCCCACGCGGGCACTTACGTGGAGCTCGATTACGAAAAGAAGGACCAGTTCGGGCTGCCGCTGGCCAAGCGCGTGCTGGGTTGGAGCGACCACGACATGACGCTGTTCCGCGAAATGACGCGCTGGTCAAAAGACATTCTCGAAGCCTCCGGCGCAGAGATCTTCGCGGTCGGCGAGAAGCCGCAGACCAATCACGAGCTAGGCGGCGCGCGCATGGGCAGTGACCCCAAGCGCAGCGTCGTCAATGCCTACTGCCAGACGCACGATGTCCCGAACCTGTTTGTGGTGGACGGCAGCGTCTTCCCTTCGGCCAGCGAGAAGAATCCCACCCACACCATCATGGCGCTGGCCGCCCGGACCGCCGACCATATCGCGCAACGTGCCAAGCGAGGAGAGCTCTAAATGCTGACCGACAACCAACCCATCGAAGCCACGCAGGATCGCCGCGAGAATCTGAAGATCATCGGTGCCATCAGCGCCACCTGCGCCTTCCCGTTCTCCGCGGGCGAGCTCTACGGCCAGCACGAACATCCGGCGGCCGCCGCCCAGGCCGCCCTGCCCAAGCCCAGCTTCTTTACAGCCGCCGAGATGGCCCAGATCACGCGCATCGCCGACCTGATCATTCCGGCCACCGACACGCCCGGAGCCCTCGCCGCCGGTGTCCCGGCCTACATCGACTACGTGTGCCAGCGCAATGAAGTGCTGGCCAAAACGGTACGGGAAGGCTTAGCCGCGCTGAAAGGCCCGGCTGACGTGGCGACGCTCGAACAGCTTCAAGCGGCCAAGTCGCCATTTTTCAAAGCCATCAAGAATCTGACGGCGGATGGCTACTACACGTCCAAGATCGGCCTGCTGGATGAGCTGGGTTACAAAGGCAACCAAGTGTTGGCCGAGTTTCCCAGCTGCACAATTCCTGAGCATTGATTGGGCGGGCGGTGGAGATACGTGGATGCCGCTGCGCCGATCCGCGCTTATCATGACGCACATTTTGGTTTCGCAAGGGGATTCGGCGATAGCCCTTGCCTGCGATTGAGTGCCTGGTCCATGATTGGGGTGTCTGCGTTCCGTTGGGTTGCAACGCGTGGCTTGGACTCACCAAGTCCTGAATCTGACCCGCTTGCTGCTAGAATCAGACCATGATTCGGGTCAACATTCAGGAAGCCAAGACCCATCTATCGCGCTACCTGGGTGCTGCGGAAAGCGGCGAAGTGGTGGTGCTGTGCCGTCACAACAAGCCGGTGGCGGAGTTGCGCCCGATACTAGCAGCGCCGGCGAGCGCTGGCACACCCCGCTTCGGGCTCTGGGACGGGTTTGGGGTATCGGAAACCTTCTTCGAAGCGCTGCCGGGCGATCTCATTCAAGCTTTCAATGGCGAATGAACGTTCTGCTCGACACCTGCACCATTCTTTGGCTCCAACTGGAACCGTCGCGGGTTCCGGCTGCGCTGCGTCAAATCCTGGTCCAACCCGAAACCCGGCGCTACGCCAGCGCTGCCGCGGCGTGGGAGATTGCCATCAAATGGTCACTGGGGAAGCTGGCCTTGCCCGTTCCTCCCGAGGAGTTCATGCGGCGGCTTCGTACCGAATCCCTGCCCATTAACGAAGCCGCTGCCCTTCAGGTGGCGAAACTGCCCAACCTGCACAACGACCCGTTTGACCGGATCCAGATATCCCAATCCATCGAACACAGCCTCATCCTGGCAACACCGGATCCCCTGATCCGCCAGTACGCGGTCAAGACGATCTGGGATTGACTGGCCTACCAGCCGCCAGCAACCGGACAAGCCAGCATAGCCCGCGTGCAATTCGTTACCATGAAGAAAACGCGTTGTCCGACAACCCGCTTGCCCTTTTTCCATGATTCTTCGTTATGAAACCGCCGGTGAAAGTCACGGCGAAAGCCTTGTCGCCACCCTGACCGGACTGCCTGCGCAGGTCCCGATTTCGTTGGCCAAAATCGACCGTGAGCTGTGGCGCCGCCAGCAAGGCTATGGCCGTGGTGGGCGCATGAAGATTGAGACCGACCGGGCGCATATCGTCTCCGGGGTGCGGCACGGAGCGACCATTGGCTCGCCCATCGCCATCATCCTCGAGAACAAGGACTGGAAGAACTGGACGGAAGTGCTGCCGGTGGAAGGCGGCGAGGAAGAAAAGAAGAAGCCCGTCACGCGTCCCCGCCCCGGCCATGCCGACCTTGCCGGTGCCATCAAGTACGACTATCACGACGCCCGCTACATCTTGGAACGTGCCAGCGCCCGTGAAACCACCGGTCGCGTGGCCATTGGAGCGATCGCCAAGCAGTTTCTGAGCGAGTTCGGCATTGGCGTGCTGAGTCACGTGATCTCAGTGGGGCCGGAGCGGCTGGGCCGCAGCGCGACCTGGGAAGAACTGGTGGCCCTGAGCGAGCGCGATGAAGTGCTGCTCGGCTGTGTGGACCCGGAAGCGGAACAGCGCATGAAGGCCGTGGTGGACCAGATCTACCGGACCGGCGATACGGTGGGTGGCATTTTTGAAGTGGTGGTGCGTGGCGTGCCTCCCGGCTTGGGTTCGCACATCACTTACGATTCGCGCCTGGATGGCCGTTTGGCCCAGGCCATAGTGTCGATGCAGGCCGTGAAGGGTGTTGAGATTGGGTTTGCCACTGAAGGCACGGAAGCGTTCGGCAGCAAGGTGCAGGATACGATCCACTATGCGGGTGAGGAGCGGCGGTTCTACCGTGGCGCCAACCGCGCCGGGGGCCTGGAAGGCGGCATGTCGAATGGCGAGGACATTCTGGTCCGGGGTTTGCTGAAGCCGATTTCGACGCTGCGGCGGCCGCTGGAAAGTGTGGACCTCAACACTCGCGAATCCGTCGCCGCGGCTTACGAGCGCAGCGATGTGTGTGTGGTGCCGGCGGCGGGCGTGATTGGTGAGGCGATGGTGGCGTTTGTGATTGCGCAGGCGATGCTGGAGAAATTCGGCGGCGATTCGCTGCGTGAGACCAAGCGGAACTACGAAGGCTACTTGCAACAGGTGAGGGAATTTTAGGCAGTCATGATTCGGCGCATCGTGAAGTATGGCGAACCGGTGCTGGAGACGCCCGCGCAACCGGTGAAGGAATTTGGGCCGGAGCTGGAAACGCTGGTGGCGGACATGTTTGAATCCATGTACGCCAACAAGGGTGTCGGCTTGGCCGCTCCGCAAGTGGGTGTTTCGCAGCGGGTGGCAATTGTGGATGTATCTGCGGGCGAAGATCCCGAGAAGCCGTTTGTGCTGGTGAATCCGGAGATCGTTCATAAGGCGGGCTCCCAGCGGGGTGAAGAAGGTTGCCTGTCGATTCCGGGCTTCCGCGAAGAAGTCACCCGGGCCAACCATGTGCGCATCAAGGCCCAAAACGTAAAGGGTGAGTGGTTCGAGATGGAGGGCACGGAGTTGGTGGCCCGGGCGATCCTGCATGAGCGCGACCACCTGGACGGCATCCTGTTTCTGCAACATTTGAGCCCGCTGAAGCGGGAGCTGATCAAGCGCAAGATCAAGAAGCTGATCAAAGCGGGAGAATGGGAATAGCCTGCATTTTGGGCCGCCACTGAGCACGCCGTGAAGCTGGTATTTTTGGGGACCCCGCAATTCGCTGTGCCTACGCTGGAAGCCTGCCTGGCGGCGGGTCATCAGGTGTTGGCGGTGTACACGCAGCCGGACCGGCCGAAGGGCCGGGGGCAGGCGCTGGCCGCTTCGCCCGTCAAGGAAGCAGCTTTAGCGCATGGTCTGGAAGTGCGCCAGCCGGAGAAGATTCGAGCGGCCGAACAGTTGGAGCCCCTGCGGGAACTGGCCGCGGACGCGATGGTGGTGGTGGGTTACGGGCAGATCATTCCGCAATCGATCATCGACCTGCCGCGCCACGGCATCCTGAACGTCCATGCTTCCCTGTTGCCTAAGTATCGCGGTGCGGCACCCATTCAATGGGCTGTCGCCAATGGAGAGTCGACGACGGGCGTCACGATAATGCGCATCGACGCTGGTCTCGATACGGGCGATATGCTGCTGAAGGCGGAGACGCCGATTGGTCCGGAAGAGAATTCAGTGGAACTGGGGGAGCGGTTAGCCCGCCTGGGTGCGGAGTTGCTGGTGCAGGCGCTGGCCGGTCTGGAGGGGGGCACGCTGACGGCCGAACCACAGGATGCCAGCCAGGCGACGCTGGCGCCGATTCTCCGCAAGGAGTTGGCGGAAGTGGATTGGACGCTCGACGCCACCACCATTTTCAATCACGCCCGGGGCTTTCAGCCGTGGCCGGGCTGCTCCACCCGGTTCCGTGACCGCACGATGCAGATTGTCCGCTGCCGGCCATCGGATGAGCCCTTGGTAGGAGATCCGGGCAGCGTTGTCGCCCGCCGCAAGCGGTTGTTTGTGGCCTGCGGGCACGTCACCACGCTGGAGCTGTTGGAGGTCCAGATTGAGGGACGGCGCCGCGCCTCGGCGGCCGATTTCCTGAATGGGCAACGGATCAGTGACAATGAAAGACTCGGAGTGACCACGGCGTCAACCCCACGATGAATTTTCCCCTCGGATATCGCTATTCAACGGTCTATGCCGGCATCCGGAAGACCGAAAAAGATGATCTTGCTCTGATCGTCTCCGACACACCTGCGTCCGCCGCTGCGGTCTTCACGCGCAACGTCGTGCAAGCCGCGCCGGTGCGGCTGGGTCGCGCACACTTGAGCGCTTCGCGCGGCAAGGCACGCGCCATCCTGATCAATGCCGGCAATGCGAACTGTGCCACGCGCACCGGCGACACCGTGGCCCTGGCCACTTGCGAGGCGGTAGCCAAGCGCGGGCAGTATCCGGTGAATCAGGTAATTCCTTCCTCCACCGGAGTGATCGGGGTTGAGCTGAACCCCAAGCTGATTGTTTCCGCCTTACCGAAGCTGTTTGCGGGCTTGGCGCCGGACCGCTTTGCCGATGTGGCGCGGGCGATCATGACCACGGATCTGGTACCCAAAGCGGCCAGCGGCGAGATCCCACTCAAAGGTGGAACGGTGCGGATTGCGGGCATGGCCAAGGGCTCCGGCATGATCCACCCCAACATGGCGACCACGCTGGGCTTTGTGATGATGGACGCCAAGATTGCTCCGGTGCACCTGAAGCCGATGCTTGCTTCCGCCATCAACCGCAGCTTCAACCGCTTGACTGTGGATGGCGACACTTCCACCAACGACACCGTGCTGCTGCTGGCCAATGGTGCCAGTGGCGTCACTCCGAACGAGAAGGAGCGGCAGGTGATCACCGAAGTGCTCAGCTGGGTGCTGGAGGACTTGGCCGAGAAGATTGCCCGTGATGGCGAAGGGGCCACAAAGTGCATCACTATCCACGTCACTGGTGCCCGATCCGCCGAAGACGCAGACAAGATCGGGCGCGCCATCGCCAATTCACCGCTCGTCAAGACCGCCGTGTTCGGCAATGACCCCAACTGGGGCCGTATCCTGTGCGCCGCTGGATATTCGGGTGGCTACTTTGACCCCAACAAGGTGGAGATCAAGCTGCAGGGGGTCACGGTCTGCCGGAACGGCTTGGCCGTCGATTTTGATGAGGCCGCGATGAAGAAGCAGATGGATAAGCCAGACGTCGCTATCCGCTTCAACATTGGCGGATCCGGCAAAGTGGAAACGCAGTTCTGGACCTGCGACTTCACCGAAGGCTACATCCGCATCAATGCCAGCTACCGCACCTGAGGTTTCGCGCCGCCATTGGCTGGCGGTTTGCGCGCTGCTACTGCCGGTCTCCGCGCGGGCGGCATCGCCACGGGAACTGTTGGCGGATCTGGTGCGGACGCTTTCCACCGATGACGCTGCTGGATTTCTCCGCCTTTGCGAGACGTCGCTGGCGGATCAATTGCGGGCCGACATCGAAGGCCTCTGCGCCCGCTACGACATCACCTCTTCCATCGAAGTACTGGTGGAAGAAGAGCTGAAGGTGGAAGCGGACTGGTATCTGGAATTGAAGCAGCGCGATGGCACGCTGGGGCTGACCCGACGCCGGGAACGGGTGGCCTTGGAGTTCACGCTGGTGAAGAAGAATCTCCGCCTTAAGGACGTGACGCCGCGCGGACTCTTGGCACCGGAGCCGCCGCGGTAGTGTCTGTTGCCGGCAGGGCCTGCCGCAGGGCCTCCGGAGAGGGAAAGCTGTGGTCGGTCTTGAGCCAGACCAAGGGAACTCCGGTCACAAGTGACATCAAGAAGCGGTAACTGGCGGAGAGAGTCGCCGCTGTGTTGATGCCATTGGCCCAGACAGCACGCACCGGGGTCAACAAGGCGAACTCCCAG
>JBIKMK010000218.1:0-6565 GCA_044359315.1 Bryobacteraceae bacterium
GCCTCGGGCTTTGGCCGGAACCCCTGTTCCAGTGGGTGAAAGGAGTCACCCGCTAGCATGCTGGTCTCGATTCTGATCCTGCTGGTGGTTATTCTCGTCTTCCCGCTGGTGGCCGGATACCTGGTTCACCTGGAACGCAAGGTGCTGGCCGATTTCCAGGTACGCCTGGGGCCCATGCGCGTTGGCCCCTACGGCCTGCTGCAGCCCATCGCCGATGCATTGAAGCTGCTGCTGAAGGAAGATATCGTCCCCACCGTCGCGGACAAGTGGCTATTTCTGGCGGCACCCATCGTCACGCTGTTCACCGCGCTGACCAGCTTCGCCGTGCTGCCGTTTGCCGATTCGATCGTGGCGGCGGACGTCAACGTCGGCCTGCTGGTGGTGGCCGGGATGGGGTCCGTGGGCATCCTCGGGATCATCCTGGGCGGCTGGGCGTCCAACAGCCATTACCCGCTGCTGGGTGCGTTGCGCAGCGCCGCCCAGTTGGTCAGCTATGAAGTGGCGCTGTCGCTCGCTTTACTGGCTGGCGTGATGGCCGCCGGTACGTTGAGCATGGTGGAGATTGTCCAGGCCCAGCACGACCGTGGCATCTGGTTCCTGTTCTCCAATTACGGCCTGATGTTCATCCCGTTCCTGATCTTCGTGATCGCGGCCACGGCGGAAACCAATCGCGCCCCCTTCGATCTGCCGGAGGCGGAATCGGAGCTGGTGGCGGGGTTCCACACCGAATACTCGGGCTTCCGGTGGGCGCTCTACATGCTGGCCGAGTACGCCAATATGTTCGTCATCTCCGCCGTCGGCGCAACGCTGTTCCTGGGTGGCTGGATGCGGCCTTTCCCCAACGTCACCTGGCTGGGGCCGGTGTTCGACTACGCCGTTCCGGTGTTGTCGATCGCCGGTACGGGAGCGGCCTCCATCTGGATGGCCGGAAAACTGCAACCCAAATTGCCGCGGATCGGGCTACAAATTGTGGGAGGCTTGCTGATTCTGTTGGCCGGGCCATTCCTGGTGCCGCAGTTAAATCACTATCTCTCGGGCTTCTTCTGGTTCTTTTTCAAGGTGGGAGCGATGCTGTACGTCTTCATCTGGTTCCGTGGCACCTGGCCCCGTTTCCGGTACGACCAATTGATGGATATCGGCTGGAAACGATTGATTCCGCTTGGCTTGGCCTCACTGGCCTTGAATGCGGTGGCCGGGCTGCTGTAGCTGAGGGCAGAGAAAATGTTCCGGTAAAGAGGCGGAGGATTTAGCTGGCCGACTGGATTCTACAAAAATTCATAGAAACAGTGGAACGAAATGTGGGCGGAAACGTACTAACAAGTAACGACGGGAACAAAGCGTCTCCGAGCTCCCTTTCCCCAACGACCAAACCGCTTGGAGACGCCCCGTGTTCCACCTCAAAGTATACTGCGTTTGGCCCCGGCCTTTTGTAATTTCACCCCACCTTTTCGCGATTTCGAGTTAGCCCCATGCGTGAGCTTGGGGCTTCTTCGGGCATGTGAGCAAGCCCCAAGCTGACGCATGGGGCTAGTGCAGGCCAGCAGAACGCGCTAGTCGAAGAAAATCTCCCGGCGCGGTTTCGCGGCCACCAGCAAGGGCTCATTCAGAAACTCGACCACCGGCGTCAACACCTCCATCCGCGACGTAATCTCGCCCAGCAGCGTGGGCTGCAGGGCAACCTCCGCGGGCAGCGTCGAATGCCAACCCCACTGCTTTTTCCGGATCAGGTCGCTGGCCGGGTGGTCCTTGGGGAAGCCCTTGGGGTCGCGCAGTAAGCTTGCGCCTTCAAACTCGGCCAACTTCTTCAGCTTCTTGCTGGCGGCCAGCGCGCGAAACTGCTCGTGATGCTCCAACAGATGATGCCGGACAGCGGCCAGCTGCTCCTTGGGCGGCATGTAGAGCCCGCCCGCCACCACCACCTCTTCCGCCGAGATGTGGAAATAGAAGCCGCCGCCGGAGGTCGCCACCATCCCGCGCCGCTTAAACCAAGCGGCGATGTGGGTTTTGTAGGGCGTCTTGTCGTTCGAGAAGCGGGTGTCGCGGTAGATGCGGAAAATGGCCTGCTTGGGCTCAGTCAGGTAGTCGGGCGCGAAGGCCAGCAGCCGCTCATTGATGGCGTTCACCAACTGCTCCAGTGGAGCCTTCAGTTCCAGGTCGTAGATCTCTTTGCGGGCCTGGAACCATTCGCGGTTGTTGTTCTTCTTGAGGCCCTTCAGAAATTTCAGCGCGGCCGGAGAAAACCCGTCAAACTTGGCTGCCATGGTGCGGAGCCCCTCCCCGGAGCCCTGAGCCTCTATCCTAAAAGATGCGACGCCTTCACGCTCCGCTTTCTGAGTACACGCGCTTCGGTCTGGGCGGCCCGGCCGACCTGCTGGTGGATACCGCTTCGGCGGCCGAGTTTATCGACGAGCTGCGATCCGCAGCGGAACCGCACATTGTCCTGGGCGGCGGCACCAATCTGGTGGTGGCTGATGACGGGTACCGCGGCACCGTGCTGCGCTACACGGGCCGCGCAATCGAGCATGTCGGCCAGACCATTCGCGTCGAATCGGGCGCGGATCTGGAAGACCTGGTGCGGTACGCGGTGGCGAACGGCCTGGCGGGTCTGGAATCGATGATGCGCATCCCGGGCTGGGTGTCGGGGGCGGTCTACGGCAACGCCGGAGCGTACGGCCAGTCGATCCATGAGACGCTCGCGCGCGTCGAAGTTTGGGACGGCATTGAGCGGCGCTGGCTGACCAATGCGGATTGCGGCTTCACCTACCGCGCCAGCCGCTTCAAGCAGAACAAGCAGTGGATCATTCTGACCGCGGAGTTCTCGCTGCGCCCGGGTGATGCAGCGGCACTGGCCGCCCGCGCGGAAGAGATCCGTACCACGCGCGACGATAAGTTTCCGCCTTCCATGAAGTGCGCGGGCAGTATCTTCAAAAACTGCCTGTTCGCCCAACTGCCCGAAGCGGCCCAGCGGCGCGTACCGGAAAAGCTGGTCCGGGACGGCAAAGTCCCCTCCGCATACTTTCTGGAACAGGTCGGGGCCAAGGGCGAGGTCTGCGGCGGCATCCAGGTGGCCAGCTACCACGCCAACCTGCTCTACAACGCGGGCGGTGGCACGGCGGCGCAAGTGGTGGAGTTGATCGATGAACTGAAGGGCCGCGTGGCCCGCGAGTTCGGCTTCGCACTGGAGCCGGAAGTGCAGTTTGTTGGGTTTGCCGACCGGGTGAGCTACTAGCATTCTCACAGCGTCTTTGGCGCCAGTGTCAAGATAGTGACCTCCGGACGGCAGTTAAACCGGATACCACGGGCATTGCCTACGCCGCGCGAGATGTGGATCCAGCGGCCCTGCCATGGGTGAAGTCCCCTGATAAACCGGCGGTCCCAAACCGGCGCCGGGCTCCATCCTAAGAAGGGTATAACGACCTGGCCTCCATGGGTGTGGCCGCTGAGCATGAGATCCCACTCGTAAGGTTTCAGCTGCACCTTACTATCGGGGTTGTGTGAAAGAAGGATGGTCGGCAACCCGGATTGGGCCTGCCCGAAGGCTCTTGACGGGTCCATCTCGCCGGACCAAAGATCGCCGACACCCACCAGTTGGACGGCCTGGCGGTGGACCTCAATCATCCGAGCCTCGTTATCCAGCAGCGTGATGCCACTTTCCCGCAATACGGACCGGATCGCCTCGGTGGACGAGGAGTCACCATAGATGGCGCTCCATTCGCCACCATCATGGTTACCGAGAACGGCGAACGTGGGTGCGGCGCCCGCCAGAAGGCTCAGTTGGGAAACGAGCCAGGGCCGGTCAAAGCCCGTGGTGGCGGTAACGAAGTCACCGGTCACCGTGATGACGTCCGGCTTCGCGGCAACAGCGATCCGCAGGCTCTCTTCCACCAGCTTGGGGGAAACCTCCGGCGAGGCATGGAGGTCGGAAAGATGCACCACCCGGAGGGGCCGGGTCAGCCGTGGAAAGGGAATGGAGTGCGCCGTTGTATCAAGCCAGTTGGGCTCTAGAAATCGGCTGTAGCAACCCAAGGCTAGGGCCAGGAGGACCACAAAACGTAATGTACTTTTTACTATAAAGTACATTACACTGAACCAGCTGTTCCCCGCAACGCCCAGGCCGCAGTTATTCGATCCGAATGAAAAATGGCCGGGAGGCGAACCTCCCGGCCGGGTAGTTTGATGGATCAGCTTCTTTGTTGAGCTGTTAAGCGGCGCGGAGCAGCGGCATCTCCACCGGGGTGGGGCGTGCGACCGGGCGCCAGGGGAAGTTGATCACGTTGGTCGGCGCGGGCGGCGTCGGCAGCATGATCGGGTCCAGCTTCTTGGACGCACCGAAGTACTCATCCAGCGGATAGAGCCCGTAGGGCTGCAGTTCACGGTAGACCTTGCCCAGCTTCTGCTGGATGCGGTAGACGGCGTGGAAGAAGTTGCCGCGGTCCATCTTCAGCTTGCGGCAGCAGAGCTTCCAATCGGCACCCAGCAGGAAGTGATAGTTGAAAATGCGATACTCTTCGGGCGTCAGCGTGCGGCGGCTCACTAACGTGAAGTCGGCAATGTACTCCTCATCTTTGCGGCCCCAGGTGTAGCGGCGTGCGCCACCGGAACCGGTGTGCTCCAGCGAAACCCGGGACATGTGCTTTTCCTTGCTGACGCAAAGGCGGAAACGGTTGTAGCAGGCGCGGAAGATGCCGCGCAGGACACAGTTGCAGGGGGTTTGGCTACCCCTGCGGCCGGCGCGAAGGCCAAGGCCGAGGCACTGCGTACAATCGTGGGAGGCGAGGGCGAGAGTTTCTGAACGAGTCCATTCCATTTTGGTTGTCCTTTTTTACCGGCGATGTTTCCCTTGTTGGCTTCCGAGTTCCTTCAAGGCACCGGCTTCAACTCAATCCTAGGTTTTGGGGAAAATATGTCAAATATTTTCTGAGAATTATTTCCGTGGTAAACACTTCATCTATGGGCCATAGAATAGATAAACCCATTATCTACAGCTAATTAACCCTGCCTCAGGCCATAAGAATACTACCGAGAATTATTGAATTTTATTCTTATCCCGGCACTGAACCCGTGATATATTGCTGGCAGGGATAGAGGCTGCGTGGGTTTTGAACACCTGAGTGTGAGTCTGGTCGCGTTCCTCCGCCGGAAGGTCTCCAACGGAGAATGGACGGAGCGATCACTGGCCTTGAGGGCCGGCATTTCGCAGCCCCACGTGCACCAGGTGCTACGCGGAACCCGCCAAATATCCCCGCCCCTGGCCGACCGACTGATGGAGGTGGCGAGTATCTCGGTTTACGACTTGCTGGATCCGGGGGAACTCGACATCTATCTGGCCCGCCCGGACCGGGCCGACCAGTGGCTGGAATGGAAACCTTCCAGCGCTAGCGGACCATCGTAGCGAAAGTATTTCTTTGCTGGGCGGAAACGAGCCAGTGAACCGGGCCCTAGAGAAACGCCTTAATCAAGCGGGTCTGGATATCTTTCAGCGAATCGTTGGCGTTGTCCAGGTCGCTGAGCATCGCCTGCACCTGCCGCAGCAGTTGGGTGCGTTCCACGGCACTGGAGACGATCATCAGCAGTTGGGCGTTCTCCCAGGGCTTTTCGAGGTAATGGTAGAGGCCCACGGCGTTGATGGCCTGGATGGCGCTGGCCTTGTCGGCATGGCCGGTCAATAGCACGCGGGCCGCTTCCGGCTGTAGTTCCTTTGATTTGGCCAACAGCTGGATGCCGTTCATTTGCGGCATCAGGTAATCGCTGACGACCAGGTCCACGGGGTGCGTTTCCAGGTGGCGGATGGCTTCAGCGGGGCTCAAGAAGGTGTGGACGTTGCACTCGGTTTCCAGCATCAGCAGAGCTGAGACGCTGGTCAGCACCATCTCTTCGTCGTCTACCAGAACGACTTCCGGTTGCGGGTTCACTTATTGCTCCTTGGATTTGATCGGAATGCGCACTTCAAAAGTTGTGCCACGGCCCAACTGACTCTCAAAAGTTATCGTCCCATGGTGCTGATCGGTGATGATGCGGTAGGTCAGCGGCAGCCCCAAGCCCGTGCCCACGCCCAGCGCCTTGGTGGAGAAAGCGGTGTGGAAGATCTTCTCCTTCACCTCGTCCGTCATGCCACTGCCCGAGTCGGCAATGGAGATCACCGCCCAGTCGCCGTCGACAGAGGTGCGGATGGTCACCCGGCCTTCCCCCTCGATCGCCTGCGCGGCATTCACCAGCAGGTTCAACAGAGCCTGGCCAATTAGCTGCGGATTACACTCGACGAGTGGCAGGTCGCCCAATTCCGTGACGAAGGTGATCCGCCGCTTGTACTCGCTGCCGACCAGGAGCAGCGAGTCTTCCACTAGACCATTCAAACCGGCGGTGCGCATCCCTTCCTCTTCGCCCCGAGCATGAAGCTTCAGGCTCCGGATGATGCCGGCGATCCGCTGGCAGGCCATCCGGTCCACCTGGACCAGGTTGCGGATCACCTTCACCAAGGCCAACGCCTTGGGAGGACTGCCCGGCCCCAACTGAGCCTCCAGCGCGTCGAGCGACCGCTCGATCACATCGATGTTCGAAAAGATAG
>JBIKMK010000219.1:0-6550 GCA_044359315.1 Bryobacteraceae bacterium
GGCCAGCCAGCGCGTCACCCACGTCATGACACCATTAGAACTCGAAGCGAGCCGCCAACTGAATGGAGCGCGGTCCGTACTGCTGCCCGGTCAAGCGGCCAAACAGCGGGCTGGCCACGTCGGTCACCAGGCCGCCACGTCCGGCGCGGTTGAAGGCGTTGAATGCTTCGCCACGGATCTCGAACTTCAGCCGTTCGCGGAACAGCACGCTCTTTGAGATGCCGATGTCTTCGCTGGAGAACTGCGGCCCACGCACGTTGGGCAGCACGCGGGGCGCGGTACCAACGCGGCTCACGATGGCGTTGGGGGTGGCCGGTAGGCGTCCGAAGGCCAACGGGTTCAGGTACGGCGTTCCGCCATTGGTCTGCACCGCTTTGCCTTCATCAATCACCGGGTTGGCACCGGTCAACCAGTCAGGCCGGATGTTGCCGCTGAAGATGGCGTTGTTGTAGCCCGAGATGCCCACCGAAATCGGATCACCCGACCGGTAGTTATGCACGCCGGTCAGCGTCCACCCGCCTAGAATTGACTCGGCCAGTCCGCTCACCCGGATCAGCTTGTCGCGACCGAAGGGCAAAACATAGATCCAGGTCAGCTTCAGCACGCTGGGGAAGTTGAAGTCCACCACGGACTTCTCCAGGCGCCGGTTGTAGACATCCTGTGAAGCGATGCCATCAAGGGGGCTGGAGGCATCGGAGATGCCCTTGGAGAAGGTGTAGGCGGCCAGAATCGAAAAGTCCTTCGTCATACGCCGGGTGGCCATGATCTGGAGCGAGTCGTAGCTGGAACGGCCGAAGTTCGGCAGGAACTGGCCAACGCCGGTATATTGCGGGAACCGCCGCAGCGATTGCGCGTAGCTGCCGTTAAAGGTCGGGAAAGGCAGCGCTCCCAACTGCGGGTTGGTGCGGAGCGGTTGGATCAGGTTGTCGCCCTGGGCCAGTGCGGAGACCGGCAACTGGTTCAGCGCGTCCAGACCACCAGAGTTCAGGCGCTGGCCGCGGTTGCCGATGTAGGAGACTTCCACCACCGAATCCCGGGGCAGTTGAATCTGGAAGCCCAAGTTGAAGTTCTGAACGATGCCCAGCTTGTTGCCGTCGGGTGAGATGTAGGTGAAACCCTGTCCAATGGCCGGAGCCTGGGACTTGTTTGGCAGCACGCCGGCAAAGCTGGGGTAGGGCTCATGCAGGTACATCACCGGATCCTGCGCAAAACGGAGCGCGGTGTTGCTGCTGTTCACCGCGATAGCTCCGTTGTAGCCAAACGAGGAGGGAGTGGAGAAGTTGGCCACGGGCGCGATATTGTTCACGCCATAGCCACCGCGCATCACGAACTTGGGCGTGAAGGCGTAGGCAAATCCGAGACGAGGCGCGATCTGTGTCCAGTTGGTGTTCTGGAAGCTGGTGCGGTTCAGGTCGTCGGCGAATACCAACGCGCCCAGACGCCCACCAGCCGCGTCATTCGGCTTGCCCGGATCGATATTGGTCATGCGGCCCGCCCATTCCCGGTAAGGCCCGATGATCTCCCAGCGCAGGCCCAGGTTGAGGGTCAGTTTCTTGTTCACCTTCCAGTCGTCGGAAAAATAGAACGCGGGGTAGGTCAAGCGGTACCCTGGGTTGGCCGCGACGATGCCGCGTGAGGTGTTATCGACGGCGCCCAACAGAAAGCTGGCGAAGGCGTGGCCGGTCTGCGTGGCAAAGCCGGGCTGTTGAGTCTGCGTGGGAGCGAAGGCAAATGTGCCGGTGGCGGTCTTGTTGCGGAAGTTGTAGTAGTAGTTCCGCATCTCAAAGCCCATCTTGAAGCTGTGTTTGCCGCGAATGATCGTCAGGTCGTTCTGGATGATCATCGAGCCGTTATAGCTGAAGCCGGCGTTGGTGGAACCCAACCGTCCGCCAGCACCAATGCCGCCGCCCAAAATCGGCTGGCCGCCAAAGGTGAGCGCGGGGAAGGTGGTGGGGGCCGTGTTGATCAAGCCGATCTTCGAAGCCCAGTCCTGGTCGACAAAGACCGATTCGTTGAAGTTGCCGAACCGGTTATAGCCCACGGCGAAGTGGTTCAGGATGCTGGGCGTAATGGTCCAGTCTTCGCTAAAGCGCGCGATCGTGCCCGGAGTGCTCTGCAACTGGTAAACGCCGGTGGGCGTGTTCGGCGGCGCGCCCCAACGGCCGCCGGGTGAGTTGTTCCGGACGCGGTCGTTGTGGTTATAGGAGATCGACATGCGGTGCTTCTCGGTGAAGATGTGGTCGCCCTTGATGGTGTACATCTTCTCGTCGAACACGGGGCAGCAGGCGCCCAGCGAGATCTGATTGTTCAACAGATTGCCGTTGATCGGGTCCGTGATCGGCGCCAGTTCGAGAATCTTCCGGGAGACGGGGCTCCAGCGGGCCTGCGGAATGGTGTTGCCGGGGAACGGATCACGGACGTTCTGTCCGTTCACCGTACGAGTGGTCGTCGGATCGAAGATTTGGCCGAACTGAACCGGACGCCCCTGGGCGTCCACACCGACAGCGGTTCCCGAACGGGCATCGTTCGTACCGGCCGGGCTCAGCAAGCGCGTAAAGTCACCGCGCTTGAAGTCAATGGTGGGCAGCGTGATGAAGCCGCCGGCCGAGAAATCCCGCTGGCGGGTGGCTTCATAGTTGCCATGAAAGAACGTCTTGTTCTTGCCGTTATAGAGTTTGGGGATGATCACCGGTCCACCGAACGAGCCGCCATAATTGGACAGCTTGAAGGGATTGCGCGGACGGCCGATGGCATTGAAGTTGAAGCTGTTGGCGCGCAGGGCGTCGTTCTGGCCGTAGTAGTAAGCCGTGCCACGGAAGGTGTTGGTGCCGGTCTTCAAGGCGAAATTGGCCACCGCCGTCTGCCCGCCGCCATACTGCGCGCCCATGGTGCCGGTTTGCAGCTTGAATTCGCTGACCGATTCGGCCGAGGGCGACATCTCGTTATTCGAGCCACCCTGCAGGTCAAACCGCCCCAGCGCCATGCCGTCAATCAGAATTTCGTGTGAGTACGGCTGGCCGCCATTGATGGAGCCACGGAATTCGCCACCCACCGTACCCGGCAGGGAGCGGAAAATGAACGACTGGATCTGCCGACGGCCATCGCCCACCGCCACGGGCCACGTGTCGAACTCTTTTTCTGAGACGTAGCGGCCAATTTCGGAAGTTCCAGTTTCGATCAGCGGCGGAGCACTGCTGACTTCCACCGTCTCGGTGACTTGGCCCACGTCCAGCTTAAAGTCGACGGTCAGGATCTGGGCCACGCGCAGCGTGATGTTATCCACGGCGCTGGGGCGGAAGCCGGTTTTGGTGACGGTGATCTTGTAGATGCCAGGCTGCAGGTAGGGAAACCGGAAGACGCCGGAATCGTTCGTGACGGCCCGTGTTTCCACCCGGGTTTGATTTTCAACGACAGTGACGTCGGCGCCCGGCAGCACGGCCCCGGAACTATCAGTGACCGTACCGTTGAACCCTCCGCGTTCGCCCTGGGCCCAAACAGCACTCAGCGCAAGCATCAACAAACAGGTAATGCGAATCATTTACCACCCCCTGGCGGAAAAGGTTATCACGCCGGGAGGGGAGATGGAAATGCGGCTCTATTTCGGGGCAATTACCGAGGGCGTTGCGTCGCCCGCAACCTGATCGCTAAACGGCCCAATCACGCGCCAGCATCCGCATCTGTTGCTGAACGATGCGTTCCACTTGCACGGCGCTGGTGCCATCGGCCGCCCATTGGGCCGTAATGCCCGACATCAAGACCCGGAATTGCAGCACCATATCGGCGTGTTCCGCTCCTAGCCGCACCATGCCCCGTTCGCCTAGCAGGATCAGCAGTTCCTCAATCGTCTCCGTGGCCGCGCGGTTGGCCTGGGTCACCCAATTCTGATCACCCGGATGAGCGGCAAACGTCCGGGCCAGCACG
Organism: Bryobacteraceae bacterium; assembly: GCA_044359315.1. Lineage (GTDB taxonomy): Bacteria > Acidobacteriota > Terriglobia > Bryobacterales > Bryobacteraceae > JAPKYZ01. Next base: position 3,922 of record JBIKMK010000219.1, read on the forward strand.
GCACGGACGAAGTTCCGGTAGGGTTGCATCAGCCGCAGCCGCTGGCGCGTGTACCAGACCAGCACTGTTTCCAGGTCCGCCTCGATCTGGGCAAAGCGGCGCAACTTCTCGCGCAGCCGGCCTTCGAGATCCGCCATAAAGGCCACCACCATGTCTTCCTTGGCCTCAAAGTGGTGGTACACCGTCCCCTTGCCCACCGCCGCATGGGCGGCGATCTGGCCAACCGTGGTCTCGCTGATGCCTTGCTGGGAGAACAGCTCAATGGCTGAGCCGACTAGTTTGTTGCGAGTCCGCTTGCCTTGCTGCTGCCGGACGCTGAGTTGGGGTTTTGCCGCGGTGGATGCCATCGAAGCAATAGTCGGCAGTTTGGGGGCGTTCAATTAGAGTGCGGGCGGGGATATACTCAGGGCGATGAATCGCCGAGATGCTTTCCGCTTGCTGGGCTGGGCCGCGGCCTCGCCGTTAGCCGTCCAAGCCCAGGAGATACCCGACAATCTCGATGGCCCGGTGAATGTCCACGAATTTGAGGCCGTCGCCAAGCGCAAGATGAACAAGCTGGCGTACGACTTCATCGCGGGGGGTGTCGAGGACGAAAAGACGCTGCGCGCCAACATCGCCGCCTATGAGCACGTCTACCTGGTGCCGCGGGTCATGCGCGACGTGTCGCAGGTGGACACTTCGCAGACGCTCTACGGCCAGACACTGCCTTCGCCCTTCCTGATCGCGCCCACCGGCGGAAAGAACCTGGTGATCCCCAACGCCGATGAGATTGTCGGCCAGGCGGCAGTGAAGACCAAGACCGTTATGATCTCCGGCGGCGGCGCCGAGCGCCTCTTGCGCAATGGCGAACCGCTGAACTGGTGGACCAACGTGATCGGCTTCCGCACCAAGGCCATCGCGCAAAGCTTCGCCAAACGCACGGAAGACAGCGGCTGCAAAGTGATCACCATCACCGTTGACAACGAGTATCAGTCCAATCGCGACCGCAACAATCGCAACCGCTTCGACTACGGCTACATGCAGTCCGGCGTACCCAAACCCGGTGACCCGCCCCTGCCGCCGCGCAAACCGGCCAAGCCCGCCATGTGGGATCCGCATACGCCGTCGATGACCTGGGAGCAGATCGAATGGGTCAAGAGTTCCTGCAAGCTGCCCGTGGTGATCAAGTGCATCATGGCCCCGGAAGATGCCGAATTGGCCGTGCAGCGCGGCGCGGATGGCATTGTGGTGTCCAATCATGGTGGCCGCCAGTTGGACGGTGTGTTGTCGACGCTTGATGCGCTGCCGGATGTGGTGCAAGCCGTGGGCGGCCGTGTCCCGGTGCTGATGGACGGCGGCATCCGCCGCGGCAACGACATCTTGAAGGCCATCGCTCTCGGTGCCAAAGCTGTTCTGGTGGGCCGCGCGCCGCTGTGGGGCTTGGGAGCGTTCGGGCAACCGGGTGTCGAACGCGTGCTGGAGATGCTGGCCGCAGAGTTCAAGCTGGCGCTGGCCCTGGCCGGTTGCAAGAATCTCGCCGAAGCGAATACCCCTCGCCTGGTGCGGCGTCTCTATCGGGTGGGCTAAATGGCCGACGAGCGGCCGCCCAACAAGTCCCCGATGGCCAAGGCCGGAGCCTACATGGGCCTCGCCTTTGTCATCCCGGCGGCGATGTGGGTCTGCTGGTGGATTGGCGACTGGGTGGACCACAGCTACCACACCCGCTATGGCTCCATGATCGGCATGATGGCCGGCTTTGCGGGGGGCCTCTACGAGGTCTTGCGGCAGGCGGAGCGGATTGAGCGCAAGTAGCTTTTGAAAGATCTTGACATCGTACGGTTTAGCCGTACATGATGGTGTTCGCGGGGTGCCATGAGGCTGGTTCGTTTTCGCCATAAAGTACTGCGGCAGCTTTATGAGGAAGACAGTGCGAAGGGTGTGCCGCCGGCAATGACCGATAAGCTACGGAAGCTGCTACTCGCACTTGAAACCGCCGATGGTGTTGATCAGCTGAGCCGCTTCCCCGGATGGCGGCTTCACCCGCTCAAGGGCGATCTTCAAGGATTTTGGAGCCTGACCGTAACGGGGAATTGGCGGTTGATCTTCCTCTACGACCCTGAATCGAACACCGCCAGCGATCTCGACCTGGTGGATTACCATTAGGAGTCCCACAATGCCCATGAAGAATCCGCCCCATCCGGGCGATTTGATCAGAACCGAAATTCTGGAAGCTCTCGATCTGAACATCTCGAAAGCGGCATCGATTCTCAAGGTGCGCCGCGCAACGCTTTCCGACCTGCTGCGTGGCAAGGCGTCATTGACGCCAGAAATGGCGCTGCGAATCGAGAAGGCATTTGGCCCCGACATGAACCATCTACTCCGCATGCAGCTGGCCTACGACGTGGCCCGAACGCGAGAACATGCCTACGAAATCGACATTGAGCGGTATGTCCCGGCGTGATCGAGCGGACTGGAATCGTTCGGCGTCAATGTAAGGCCTCGCCTACGAGCTTGCGCCAACTGAACAGAACAAAATGACTCTCAACCGGATCGTCTGGACCCAAGCCGGACTCGCGCTGACTGGCACTGCCACCACTGCTACCCTGCTGGGCCGCAAAGGCGCCCTCGCTTTCGTCGCCGGGGCGTTGAT
>JBIKMK010000220.1:0-6534 GCA_044359315.1 Bryobacteraceae bacterium
CCACTTCATGCGCACCGGACGGCCGCTGGTGACTCTGAAAGCCGCGGCGACGCTGGATGGCAAGATCTCGGCCCCGGACGACAACGAAGGCTGGATCACCTCACGGACCGCGCGCGAGCATGTCCAGACGCTGCGTCATCAACACGACGCCATCCTGACCGGCATCGGAACCGTGCTGGCCGACAACCCATCGTTGAACGACCGCAGCGGCCAGCGCCGCATCCGGCCCTTGCTGCGAATCGTGCTCGACTCCCAATTGCGGTTGCCGCTCGATTTCAAGATGGTCACCACCTGCAACAACGATCTCTTGGTGGTCACTACCTCCGCCGCTTCGCCCGAACGGAAGCGGGCGCTGGAAGCGCGGGGCGTCGAGGTGGTGTCGGTGGATGGCATGGATGGCCGGACGTCGATCGCGGGCGTCGTCAATCTGCTGGCGCAGCGCAAGTACCTTTCGCTGATGATCGAAGCCGGCAGTAAGGTGAACTGGACCGTGCTGGAGGCGGAAGCGGCCGATAAGGTGTTCCTCTACTACGCACCCAAGATCCTGGGTGGCCTGCAATCGCTTCCGCTCGCTGGAGGCGTGGGCCGCCGCCGCCGTGTGGACGCGATTGAACTGGAGCGTGTCCGCATCCATCCCATCCCGCCCGATGAGTTCGCCGTCGAGGCCTACGTCAAAAAGAGCTAACTGATGTTTACTGGACTGGTTGAAGAAGTCGGCTTGATCGCCCAACCCGCGCCTCGCATGCGGATCGCCTGCTCGACGGTGCTCGACGGCATCCGTGAAGGCGATTCCATTTCTGTCAGCGGCTGCTGCCTCACCGCACTCGACATTGGACCGGACGGCTTTTCCGCCGATCTGGCCCCGGAGACGCTGGCCCGCACCTCACTGGGCGAGCGGCGCGTAGGCGATGCGGTGAATCTCGAACGGTCACTCCGCGTCGACCAACGCCTGGGCGGGCACATCGTGCAGGGCCACGTGGATGGCACGGGTGAACTGCTGGCGATGGACGAACTGGGCAACGGCAACTGGTGGCTAAAAGTCAGCATTCCGGCGGAGCTGGACCGCTACATCGTCGAGAAAGGTTCGCTGGCGATCGATGGCATTAGCCTGACGGTGGCCCGCATTGCCGGCGGCATTGCGGAGGTCACCATCATCCCGCATACTTATTCCCACACATCATTGCGCGACCGGCAGCCCGGCGCGCGCGTCAATCTGGAAGTCGACATTCTGGCCAAGTACTTGGAGAAACTCACCCATGGCTACACGCGCTGAGACATTGGTATTTCCGGTAGTCCGCGAGAAAGCGGAATCCATTCCCTGGTTTATCTGGGCTTGCGTGGTGGGTGTCACCAGCGCCATCATTGGCGGACACTGGGACATTTCCTGGCACCGCTCCATTGGACGCGATGATTTCTGGACCCCGGCGCACATCGCCATTTACTTGTGCGGCATCATTGCCGGCCTCTCGTCGGCCTACCTGATCCTGAAGACCACCTTCGGCGGCAGCCTGCATCCGCGCGAGGCGACGGTGAAGATGTGGGGCTTTCGCGGACCCCTGGGTGCCTTCATCACCGCCTGGGGCGGCGTGGCGATGCTGACGTCCGCTCCGTTTGATGATTGGTGGCACAACGCCTACGGCCTGGATGTCAAGATCGTCAGCCCGCCGCATGTCCTGCTGATCATGGGCGTGCTGGCCATCCAGACGGGCGCTTTGATGCTGATGCTGGGTTACATGAACCGCGCCACCGGCGCGTTGAAGCGGACCTACGATCTGTTGTTCCTCTACACCGGCGGCATGATCCTGACGCTGATGTCAGTGCTGATCCTGGAATTTACCAGCCGCGCCTACGCGCACTCGGGCTTCTACTACCGCACCGTGGCGCTGGCCGTTCCGGCGGTGCTGATCGCGGTGGCACGGGCGTCGGGCTTGCGTTGGGCTTCGACCTTTGTGGCGGCGGTCTACACGGTGGTGCTATTGGGCTTCCAGTGGATCCTGCCCTTGTTCCCGGCGGTGCCCAAGTTGGGCCCGGTCTACAACCCGGTGACGTTCTTTGTGCCGCCCCAGTTTCCGATGCTGCTGATCATCCCGGCGCTGGGCCTCGACATGGTCCGGCCGGCGATGGAGCAGAAGTCCAAGTGGCTGCAAGCCCTGATTTCTGGCTTACTCTTCTTTGGGTTGTTCCTGGCGGTCCAATGGCCGTTTGCTGACTTCTTGCGGACCGAGGCGGCCAAGAACTGGGTCTTCGGCTCGCACTACTACGACTACCTGACAGGCCCCAGCTCCGCACTGGTTCGCGGCGTATTCGTGGCGGAAAGGACGTCGCACGAGTTCTGGCAGAACATGGGCTTGGGCGTGGTGTTCGCGGTCCTGCTGTCGCGCCTCGGCCTGGCCTGGGGTGAAGGCATGCGCAAGGTGCAGCGCTAACATGAACCGCTTTCTGTTGGCTTCGTTCGCGGCTCTGATCGGAGCCAGTGCGGCGTTGGCCCACGTGGGCTCGCCCGATGTCTTCTTTGAGGGCAAGGCGGGCGAGTACCGGGTATTCGTCACCATCCGTACGCCGCAAGTCATTCCGGGCGTGGCTGAGGTGGAACTGCGCTTTCCAGAGCCGGGCGTGGAGCAAGTGAAGATCACCCCCACACCGCTCACTGGACTGGGCGCGAAGTTTGCCCCCACCGCCGATACGGCCACGCGTTCACCGCTGGACCCGCAGTCTTATGCCGGATCGCTGTGGATGATGTCCTCAGGTGAGTGGCAGGTGCGTATCAACGTGACTGGCCAGAAGGGTGCGGGTGAACTCCGTGTCCCGGTTCCCGCGCTAGCCCAGCAGACCATGGGCATGGAGCCGAAGATGGCCGGCGCTCTGCTGGCCTTGATGGTGTTTCTGGCGGTGGGCATCGTGTCCATCTTTGGCGCGGCCTCGCGTGAAGGAAAGCTCCCGCCGGGCGAACAGCCCTCCCCAGCAAACATCCGGCGGGCCCGCATCGTGATGGCGGCTACAGCAGTGGCGGTGGTGGGCATCATCTTCCTCGGCAACCAGTGGTGGGGCGCGGAGGCGGCGGACTACTCCCGCAAGATCTTCAAGCCGCTGGCGGTGAAGCCGACGCTGAATGGCCGCTTTCTGAACCTGCAACTGGAGCACACCGGCTGGATGCAGTCTCCCGCCTTTGACGATCTGGTGCCGGACCACGGCTACCTGATGCATCTGTTCGTGGTGGCCAAGCCCGGCCAGGGGCGCATCTGGCACCTCCACCCGGCGCTCGCCTCCAATGGTGTGTTCACGCAGGATCTCAGTTCCCTGCCCGCTGGCAAATACCAGTTGCTGGGCGACATCGTGCACCGGAGCGGCCTGCCTGAAACGGTGGTGGCCGAACTGGACATCCCAGCCGACATTGACGGCGAACTAAAGGGTGACGACAGCACCAACCAGCTGACCGACGGCCTGAAGATGGTGATGGAGAGTCCGGCGACACTGAAGGCGAAGTCGCTGCAGGTGATGAAGTTTAAGCTGCTGGATGCCAGCGGCCAGCCCGCCACTGGCATGGAACTCTACTTGGGTATGCCGGCGCACGCCGCTGTGTTGCGCGATGACTTTACGGTCTTCTCGCATCTGCATCCCAGTGGCACGGTGCCCGCCGCGTCGCTGGCCATGGCTCAGCCTGCCGACGGCAAGTCGGACCCGCATGCCGGCCATTCCATGTCCGCGGCGGAGCTTCCGGCTGAAGTGACGTTTCCCTACGGGTTCCCCGAGCCGGGCAACTACAAGATGTTTGTCCAGATGAAGCGCGCGGGCAAGGTGGAAACCGGCGTTTTCGCGATCACGGTGACCAACTAGCATGCGAACACTCGCCTACGAAGTCTGGGATGTCTTTACCGCCAAGCCGCTCACCGGCAACCAATTGGGCGTTTTCCTGAACGGGCGGGGCCTTTCTGATCAGGAGATGTTCTCGTTGGCCCGGGAGTTGAACTTCTCGGAGTCGGTTTTCCTGTTCGGCCAGACGCCCAAAGGCCACCGGGTGCGCATCTTTACGGCCACCGAGGAGCTACCCTTTGCCGGGCACCCATCGTTGGGGGCCGCCGCGGCCATTCGCCAGCGGATCCATGAGCAACGCATTGTGCTTGATTTGAACGCCGGGCCGATTCCGGTGGAGTTCGATGAAACCGGGTACGGCGAAATGCAGCAGGCCGAACCCGTATTTGCCGAAACCTACCAGAAGTCCGAGATCGCCCGCTGGATCGGCGTGTCGCCGGATGACATCACCGATCACCCGCTGGAAAGCGTCTCCACCGGCCGCCCCAACATCATCGTCGGCCTAAAAACGCTGAAGGCGATCCGCGCCGTGAAGATGGATTGGGCAGCGATCGGCGCCCGCGCCTTCTACCTGCTTTCGCTCGAAACCGAGAACCCCAAGGCCCGCGCCCATGCCCGCAAGCTGACACCGCGCCTGGAAGACCCGGCCACCGGCTCCGCCGCCGGTTGCGCCGCCGCTTGGATGGTAAAGCACGGCATCGCCAAGTCACAAGAACGGGTGCTGATCGAACAAGGCTCCGAGGTGAAGCGGCCGGGAGAGTTGTACGTCTCCGCCCGCAACGACGGCGGCAAAATCACCGGAGTCCGGGTAGGCGGTCACGCGGTCCGGGTGATGGCCGGAGAGCTAACGCTTCCCTAGCGAGCTGCGGCTGCTCCGAATCAGGCAGCAGCTATTCCACTTCGTAGCGGAATGCGCCATCACGGCCAATGTCAGCCAGGATGTGGCGAATCGGTTCGCGTTCGCCCAGCCGCGACAAGACGCGCCGCGAGATCTCGGGGATCAGCGTACCGGTCAGGATGTTATCGACGTTGCGAGCACCGGTGTCGGCATCGGTACAGCGTTGGGCCACGGCTTCCACCAGTTCGTCGGAACAAGTCAACGTGATCCGGTGGTGATCCATGATGCGCTGCCGCACCTTGTCGAGCTTCAGGTCGATGATGTGCCGCAGCGTGGCGTGGCCGATGGGATAGTAGGGCACGGTGATCAGGCGACCCAACAGCGCCGGCTTGAAGGTGCGGCGCAGCTCCGGCCCGATCGCTCCAGCCAGTTCATCGGGAGTGGGCAGCCGCCGGGGATCCGCACACGCGCCCTGGATGATCTCGGCGCCCGTGTTGCAGGTCATCAGGATCACCGTATTGCGGAAATCGATTTCCCGGCCTTCACTGTCTTCCATCCGGCCCTTGTCGAAGACCTGATAGAACAGCTCCATCACATCCTGATGCGCCTTCTCCATTTCGTCCAGCAGGACCACACAGTAGGGGCGCCGGCGGACCGCTTCGGTGAGAATTCCGCCTTCACCATAACCGACATATCCGGGCGGCGAACCCTTCAGGCCGGAAACGGTGTGGGCTTCCTGATACTCCGACATGTTGATGATCACGGCGTTCCGCTCACCGCCGTAGAGAATGTCGGCCAGCGCCAGTGCGGTCTCGGTTTTGCCGACGCCACTGGGGCCCACCAGCAAAAACACGCCCGTCGGGCGCGAAGGATCGTCGAGACCGGCCCGCGAAGACAGGATGCGCTTGGCAATGATGTCGAGGGCGTGCGATTGGCCCACGACCCGCTCCCCCAACTGGTGCTGAAGATTGAGCACCGAATGCGCCTCATCCTGGAACATGCGGCCCACTGGAACGCCCGTCCAGGTAGAGACCACCTGGGCTACCGTTTGCCGGTCCACCACGGCCTGCACCATGGGGTGCGTACCCTGCGTCGCGGCCAGCTGTGCGTTCAAGGCGGCCAATTCCTGCTGCTTGGCGAGCAGCGCCGCAGGGGCCGACTCCGAAACGTCGGCCGCCAGTGCCTCAGCCTCTTCTCGCAAGCGCATCACGCGCTCCAGCAGGTCCCGCTCTTCCTCGAAACGGCCTTCGAGATCGGCCAGCCGGGTCTCTTCGGTGGCCAATTGCTCGCGGAGAATCCCCAGGCGTTCCTGGTGATCACTGCCGGTAATCGTTTCCCGCTCCAGCACCAGGATCTCGGTGGACAGCGTGGTGATCCGCCGCTGGCTATCCTCAATGGGCGGCGGGATGGAATTCAAGCCAATGGCGACGCGGGCGCAAGCGGTATCGAGAACATTCACCGCCTTATCCGGCAATTGACGGCCCGTGACATAGCGGTGCGTCAGCCGGACGGCGGCATCCACGGCTTCGTCCAGCAAACGGACACCATGATGCTTTTCGAGCGTCGCCACCAGGCCCCGCATCATGTCGATTGCCTGCTGTTCGCCGGGCTCTTCCACCTTGACGACTTGAAACCGCCGGGTAAGCGCGGCGTCCTTCTCGAAGTACCGCTTGTATTCCGCTTGTGTGGTCGCCGCGATGGTGCGCAATTCGCCGCGCGCCAGGGCCGGCTTCAGCAAGTTGGCCGCGTCTCCCTGGCCAGCGGGGCCACCGGCACCGATCATCAGGTGCGCCTCATCAATAAACAGAATCACCGGCACCGGCGAGGCCTTCACTTCACTGATGACCGATTTCAGGCGGTTCTCAAACTCACCCCGCACGCCCGCA
>JBIKMK010000221.1:0-6526 GCA_044359315.1 Bryobacteraceae bacterium
CTCGGGGTCAATGTTGCCGTTGGCCAGCTTTTCGGTGGGCGCATCGTAGGACCAGAAGATGATGGTGGGCTTACCGATGATGTTCTCGCGCGGGACAAAGCCCCAGTAGCGGGAATCGAGCGAATTGTCGCGGTTGTCACCCATGGCAAAATACATCCCTGGTGGAACCACCAGTTCGCCATTCACAACATTTTCGGCCAGCATCTGACGCGCGCGGGGGTCGACAAACATGTTCGGCTCGCCCGGGAAGTTGTCGGCGTAGGAATCGATGTTGGGGCGGATGTACTGGGTGTAGGGCTCAGTTAGTTCCTTGCCGTTCAGGATCACCTTCTTGTTGACCAGCTTCAGGTGATCGCCGGGCACGCCCATCACCCGCTTGACGTAGTTCTGCCGGATGTCGGGCGGGAAGCGGAACACGATGATGTCGCCGCGCTTCACTTCCGTGTAGGGCAGCAGCTTGCCGGTGATGGCGCCGGGAGGCGCGTAGGCCAGCTTGTCCACGAACAAGTGGTCGCCGATCATCAGTGTCGTGTCCATGGACCCGGTGGGCACCACGAAGGCCTGCACCAGCGTAGTAGTGCCGAACAACAGCATTAGCACCGTCACGCTCCATTCAGAGACCTGCCGCTTGAACCACTCGCCCGCGGACTGAATCGCGTCGGGCTGGGGATTCGGGTCCGGGACGACGCTCTTGGAGCCGTCCGCCGCCACGGCGAGTTTGGATGATTTCTTTGCCATCAGTTCTCTCTTGTTCCCTTACGCAGGCCCGCCGGCGCGCCAGCGCCCGGGCCCAAACATTCCTTACTCGACCGGCGTTCCCCGCACCAACCGCAGCGTCCGCGCCCAGCGGGTCTTGGTGAAAAAATTCCGGCCCAGATCGCTGATATGGTCCCAGCTCACCGCGGACCCGGCCAACCGATCCGTGGGTGCGTCGTAGGACCAGTAAATGACAAACGGCTTGCCGATGATGTTCTCGCGCGGCACAAAGCCCCAGTAGCGCGAATCAAAGGATGAATCGCGATTGTCGCCCATGGCGAAGTAGCATCCGTCGGGCACAACGATCTCCCCCTTGACGACGTGGCGTTCCAGCATGGCCAGGCCGCCTTCGGAAAGGCCGACGTTCGGCTCACCCGGAAAGAAGTCGCGATAGGTCTGCAAGTATTCTGATTTGTGATACTTGTAGGCTTCTTTCACCGGGGTGCCATTCAGGTAGACAGTCTTGGAATCGATCCGGATGTGGTCACCCGGGATGCCGACCACGCGCTTGACGTAGGTTTGCTTGATGTCAGCCGGGTAGCGGAAGACGATGATGTCGCCACGCTTCACCGGCGTGTACGGCAGAATGTACTTGCTGAAGGGCCCCGGTGGCGCATAGGCCAGCTTGTCCACCAGCAGATGGTCGCCGATCAGCAAGGTATCTTCCATGGAGCCCGTCGGAATAACAAACGCTTGGACCAGCGTCGTAGTTCCGAACAACAGCAGCAGGATGGTGACCGTCCACTCGGCAATCGCGCCACGGGCCGTGTCCAAGTGGTCCTCGTTACCGGCGGTGGAAGGCTTCACGGGGGTCTCCGGTGGGGCAGCCTCCACGCCAGTCACGCCCTGCGGATCTTCGGCCCCCAGGGGTGTTGTCGTCGGTTCGGTCACATCAACATTGTAAGCCACCGGAGATCATTCAACACTGTTTCCCGGAATCGACGGCTGCACTGCCAGGTGCCGGCAGCAGTCGCCACGCCAACAGCTAGGCCGGCGGGTCATCGCCCGCGTCGGCGGGGGTAGGTGAGAGGTGACGCAGTTGGAAGACCTCAATGAAGGAGATCAGCAGATTCACCAGACCCAGTCCACTCACCGCGCCACGGAACCAGTGGCTATCCCACATCAGCTCCCAATACTGGCTGAGTTGGCTAAAGCCCAGATTCGAGAACAGGTTGTTCTCCCAGAAATCAAGCCAGGGAAAGACCAGCAGAAAAACGCCGACCTCAAAACAGAAGATCACCCACACGACACCTGCCGTCTTCTGCAGCCAGCCGGGCGGCTGGGGGCGTGGCGGCGGGGGTACCAGTTGCGGGCCCGATAGTCCGCTGGTGGGCTCGATGGGCGGCGGAGTGTCCATGGCCTAAAACAGTGCCCCCTGGGCTACCGGGGCAAATGAGAACCGATGATGGGCGGTGGGGCCGCAAGCATCCAGGCCAGCGTAGTGCCGCGGAGCGCCGTAGCCTTTGTTTGAATCGAGCGCATACTCGGGATACACCCGATGCCAGGCCTGCAATACCTCATCCCGGGCCACCTTGGCGACAATCGAGGCAGCGGCAATGGACGCACAACGGGCATCGCCCTTGATCAAAGCTTTCTGGGGCAGCGAGAGGTCAATGGAGAGCGCATCCACATAGACAAAGTCGGCAGCAACGGACAAAGCCTCCACGGCCCGCTTCATCGCGCGCCGGGAGGCTTGGAGGATGTTCCAACGGTCAATCGAGTATGCGTCTTCGCCCGCTACCGCGCAAGCCACGGCCCGCTCCCGGATGCGCGCAGCCAGCAACTGGCGGCGATCAGGAGAAAGGGCCTTGGAATCGTCCAATCCGCGAATAGGGTGCTCCGGGTCCAGGATGACAGCGGCGGCGAAAACGGGCCCGAATAAGCAACCCCGGCCCACCTCGTCCACGCCGGCAATGTGCCGGTAGCCGAGTGCACGGGCCGACCGCTCAAACCGGCCGGTGATAAGCCTACACCCGCTCTTTGAGGCGGGCAGCCTTGCCGCGCAGACCGCGCAGGTAGTAAAGCTTGGAACGGCGGACGCGTCCGGTGCGGACGATGTCAATGTGGTCGATCACCGGCGCGTGAATCGGGAAAATGCGCTCCACGCCCTGGCCGAAGCTGATCTTGCGGACGGTGATGTTTTCGCCCATGCCCGTGTTCTTGCGGGCAATCAGCGTGCCTTCAAATGCCTGCAGGCGCTCTTTTTCGCCTTCGCGGATCTTTACATGAACTTTAATGGTGTCACCGATCCGGATGGCGGGGACGTCGGTCCGCATATTTGCGTTAATTACTTTGGTCAAAAGCGCGTGTTGCATCGTTCAATATACCTGCTGCAGATAACTGTTACGTTTCTCTCTCAAGTGTACCACTTTCAATCAGGTCCGGCCTCATCCGTACGGTCTTTTCCAGAGCCGCCTGGCGTCGCCATTTCCCGATTTCGGCGTGGTTGCCATTCAACAAAACTTCGGGTACTTTCCAACCCCGGAATTCAGCGGGACGCGTCCAATGCGGCGTGTCAAGCAGGTGTGCCCCACCTTCGCCGCTGAACGATTCGTGGACGGTGGAGGCCTCATTGCCGACCACCCCCGGCAGCAGGCGCGAGATGGCATCCACCAGAATGGCGGCCGCCAATTCCCCGCCCGACAGCACAAAGTCGCCCACGGAAATTTCCTCGTCGGCCAAGTGCTCCGCCACGCGTTCATCGATCCCTTCGTAGCGGCCGCAGATCAGCAGTAACCCGGGCTCGGCGGCAAACTGCCGGGCCATCGCCTGGGTGAAGGGTCGCCCCTGCGCGGACAGCAGCACCACGCGCTGGCCCGGCTTTTTGACCGCTTCGACCGCGGCAAACAGTGGCTCCGGCTTCATCACCATGCCTTCGCCACCTCCGAAGGGCCGGTCGTCCACAGTTTTGTGGCGATCATGGGTCCAGTCGCGGAGGTTATGGGCGGCCACCGTCACCAGTCCGGCTTCGATTGCTTTGCCCACGACGCCGTAGCGGAACGGGCCGTCAAAGAAGTCCGGAAAGATGGTGATGATGTCAAAAATCATGACGCCAGGTAGGGCCGCAACAGTAGACTAATCGCGATTAAGCTCGAGCAACCCTTCCGGCAGCTGAACGGTGATCTGCCGGGCGGCAAGATCGACCGCCGTAATCAGGCGGTAGGGAAATTCGACGCCGCCAGCTTCGAGCACTACTTGTCCGGGCAGTTCTTCCCAACTGGTCACGGTACCCACCAGGGTGCCGGACTCAGGTCCGCCATCAAAGACGCTACAGCCCATCAGATCAGAGAGATAATACTCACCCGGCGGAAGCGGCACGCGCTCTTCCCGGAGAATCTCGACGTCCAGGCCCGCCAACGGCTCGGCGGCGGAAATCGAATCAATCCCGGAAAACTTCAGCACCAGATCTTCGCCATGCCACCATGCCTTTTCAAGCGGCAGTGGTTGGCCACCCACGAAAACCCGGCTGAGAGCGGCAAAGCGGTCGCGGTGGTCGGTCAATGGGGTGGCCACCAGTTCGCCCTTGTTGCCCCGCGGCCGGCGCAGCGTGGCGATGGTCACCAAATCAGGAACACTCACGGTGGGGATAGCGCCGTCCGGCGCCTACTCGGCGATCTCAAGCAGGAAGCGGCGCTCCGCCTTCATGCCCGCGGCATTCAGCAGGGAACGCAATGACCGAGCGGTACGGCCCTGTTTGCCGATCACTTTGCCCAAGTCACCCGCCGCCACCTTCAGTTCCAGCACAGTGCCTTGCTCACCGGCGATTTCGCGCACGGCCACGGCATCCGGTGCATCCACCAGAGTTTTGGCGATCTCTTCGATCAGGTCTTTCATTCGGGCACCTCAGTCGTTGCAGTCTACCAGACCAACGGCAGGTCAACGCTCCCTTGCGACGGCGGCTCAGCGGAACATCGCATGACCGAGCCGCGACCGCAAGGGAGCGGATTCCGCGCGGGCAGTTTACGCAGCTGCGACGGGTGCCGGGTTGTTCTTCATCAACCGGGCGACGGTGTCGGACGGCTGGGCACCAGACTTCAGCCAGTGCGCGATGCGCTCATGCTTCAGGCTGACCACGGCCGGATTGGAGACCGGGTTGTAGTGGCCCACCACTTCGACGGCGCGGCTGTCACGCGCGCGCTCTTTCTCAATCACCACCAGACGGTAGGTGGGCTTCTTCTTGGCGCCAAAACGGGCTAAACGAATCATCAACATAGAAACAAATACCTCAACTCTCGCTCAAAATATAGTATGCACCGTCCGGGGACCTAGCGGAATTTCGCCAGGTCCTCCATGGTCGGCAGCTTAAACTTCATGCCCTTCTTCAGGGCCCCTGACGCCAGCCCGCCCTGGAAGCTCTTCATCATCTTGCGGGCCTGGGCGTACTGCTTCAAAAGATTGTTCACGTCGGAAACCTCAGTGCCGCTGCCTTTGGCGATCCGCCGCCGGCGCTGGCCATTGATGATCTGATGGTTCCAACGTTCCTGCAAAGTCATCGAGTCGACGATGGCGACAATCTTGGTCAGCTCTTTCTCGTCGACTTTGGCGTTCTTCAATTCCTTCAGCGCGCCCATGCCGGGCAGCATGCCGAGGATGCTTTCCAGTGACCCCAGCTTGCGCAACTGCTTCAACTGGTCACGGAAATCTTCCAGCGTGAAGTCGTTCTCGATCAGCTTGCGCTGCATCGATTCGGCCTGCTTCATGTCAATGGTCTGTTCGACCTTCTCAATGAAGCTGAGCACATCGCCCATGCCCAAAATGCGCTGCGCGACGCGGTCCGGGTGGAACGGTTCCATGGCGTCCGGCTTTTCGCCGGTGCCGACGAACTTCAGCGGCTGTCCAGTGACGGCGCGGATCGAAAGGGCGCCACCACCACGGGCGTCGCCGTCCATCTTGGTGAGGATGACGCCGGTGATCCCCAGGCGTTGGTGGAACTGCTCGGCCGACTTCACCGCATCCTGGCCGGTCATGGCATCAGCCACAAACAGGATTTCGGTGGGGTTGAGCAGCTCTTTCAACTGGCCCAACTCACCCATCAATTCGTCATCGATATGCAGGCGTCCGGCGGTGTCCACCAGGATGATGTCGCGGCCCAACTGCATCGATTCGCGGCGCGCCCCACGGGCCAGTTCGACGGGGTTGTTTTCGCCTTCCGGACCCTCGTAAATCGAGACACCCAACTGCTTGGCCAGCACGGAAAGCTGTTTGCGGGCGGCCGGGCGGTAGACGTCCACCGACACGAGCAACGGCTTGTTGCCCTGCTTCACCAGCCACTTGGCCAGCTTGGCGGTGGAGGTGGTTTTGCCGGAACCCTGGAGGCCGACGATCATCACCACGGTGGGCGGCTCACTGGCAAAACGCAGGCGCGCCGTATGCGTGCCCAGCATCTTGGTCAGTTCATCGCGGACAATCTTGACCACCTGCTGGGAAGGTGTCAGCGACGCCAGCACTTCTTCGCCCAGCGCCTTTTCCTTGATCGCTTCGATCAGCTGCTTGACGACCTTGAAGTGCACGTCGGCTTCGAGCAACGCCAGGCGAATCTCGCGCAGCGCCGCTTCCATGTTCTCAGCCGATAATTTGCCTTCGCCGCGAAGGTTCTTGAAAACCTTTTGCAGCTTCTCTGAAAGATTGTCGAACATTAGAGATTGCCGAACACTATTCTTAAACGGCGCGAGCACGCGCCCAGGAGCCTGAACTGCTGGAATTGCGTTTCCGGGAGGGCAGTCTGCGGACCTTTACTAGATTAGCATGATGGTCGCGTTTCGATCATTGG
>JBIKMK010000222.1:0-6468 GCA_044359315.1 Bryobacteraceae bacterium
CTCGGCTAGCGTGGGCACGGCGTGATCGGCGAGATAGTCAAAGTGCGCAGGTTCACGGAAGAAGTCCGTCTTGTGCGTGGTCACCGCATCCACCAGGCTGTCCCATTCGCGGGCCCGGCCCTCGGGTCGCTGCACGAAATCACAATAGGCAGCCAGCGATGCGGATCCCACGGCCCGGGCTCGACGCTTGAGACGCGCCTCCAGCATGATGCGCTTGCCAGGGGCTAGATCGATACCGCATTCCCCGCCGATCAGCTCCTGCATCCGGCGGAAATCCCGGTCGGAAAGTATTTCTGAATCGAGGATCATGGTGTTCTCTTGGGCCAAACTTTGCGGGCGGTACACCGTGAGGACTTGACGAAGGGTTCATGCAAACCTTCAATCAAGCCCTCGCGTAAGTTTTGGTGCCGGTGTCCGGTGGCAGGCGTGGGTTACGCGGCTACCGGCACTGGCGCTCTCAGTCCGGCCAGTTGTTCGGCCGAAAAGACCCGGTCAATGTCGAGAATCATCAGGAAATTGTTTTCCCGCTTGCCCATGCCTTGGATGAAGTCGATGCGGATGGAAGTGCCGATCGAGGGGGCGGGCTCAATCTGATCCGGCTCCATATCAATCACCTCTTCCACTGAGTCCGCCAGCGCTCCGATGATCGCCGCCTCGCCGTCCAGGCGTACTTCCACGACGATGATGCAGGTGTTGACGGTCTTTTCCGTGGCCGACATGCCGAAGGCCAGCCGCAGATCCACCACCGGAACCACGCTGCCCCGCAAGTTGATCACGCCGCGCATGAACTCCGGCGTGCGGGGGATCTTGGTCACGGTGGTGAAGTCCAGCACCTCACGCACCGTGGCCACATCCAGCGCAAACACGTCGCTGTCGAGTTTGAAGGTCAGGTATTGCCTGACTTCGGTAATAGAAACCACGCTCATGGTTATCTTTCTCCTGGCCGTTGCCGGATCAGCTTAGTACTTCTCAAACTCGTCGTCGAGTTTGTCGGAGAGCGTGTTCAAGGCCAGAGCAAAGCCCTTGCCCGTCTTCTTTGCCGGTGTCTGCCCGGCCGACCGGACCGGAGCAGTGGCCCGGGCCGGCGCGGTGACACGTGCGGCCGGTTTGGGTGCCACTCGCGTGGCCCGCGGTGCCGCATACGTCTCTCTGCCTCCCGCCGCGACGGCGTCACCGATGTTGAAGAAGCTGATGGTGGACAGCATCCCCTCGGCTTGGCTGGACAGCTCTTCGCTGGTGGAGGCCATCTCTTCGGACGCCGAGGCGGTCTGCTGGATCACCACTTGCAGTTGCTGCAGCGCGGTGTTGATCTGTTCGGCGCCCGTGTTCTGCTCGTTGCTGGCGGCGCTGATCTCCTTGACCAGTTCCGCGGTCTTCTGGATGTTGGGGACCAGCTTCTCCAGCATCTCCCCGGCCTTCTCCGCCACGCGAACCGTGGAGGCGGAAAGCTGGTTGATCTCGCCGGCGGCCTTCTGGCTGCGTTCGGCCAACTTGCGTACTTCCGCCGCGACAACGGCGAAGCCTTTGCCATGCTCACCGGCGCGGGCCGCTTCGATGGCCGCATTCAGGGCCAGCATGTTGGTCTGCCGGGCGATCTCTTCGATGATGGAGATCTTGCTGGCAATGTCCTTCATGGCGACGACGGCCTCGGATACCGAGCGGCCACCCTCTTTGGCGTCTTCCGCGGACCGGATGGCGATCTTTTCCGTCTGCAGAGCGTTGTCCGCATTCTGCTTGATGTTCGAGACCATCTGCTCCATCGACGAGGACGCTTCTTCGGAGGACGCGGCCTGCGAGTTGGCTCCTTGCGACAGCTGGTTGGTGGCGGCGCTCATCGATTGGCTACCGTGAGCCACTTCCGTGGCGACGGTCTTGATCTCCACCACTACCTTGGTGAGCCCGGCCACCATCGAGGACAGCGCTCGCATCAGCTTGTCGTCCACGGAACGTTCTTCGAGGCTCACCGTCAGGTCGCCACCGGAAATGCTTTCGGCGGCGCTGGTGATGTTCTCCATCGCATCAATCAGTACGTTCAGGTTGTCCTTCAACGTATTGAAGTCGCCGTTGTAGGGATCGGTGATGCGCGGGGGCAGTTCGCCCTTGGAGATGCAATCGATGTAGCTGGCCGCCACGTTGAGCGGGCCGATGACGGCATCGAGCGTATGGTTGACGCCTTCGACAATCTTGCGGAAGTCGCCTCCGTGCCGGGCCGGGTCCACGCGGGTGGAAAGCTGCCCCTGCTTGGCCGCCTGCGTCAGGACTTCCATGTCCGAGATGAGGCCCTTCAAGTTGCTGCGGACCGTTTCTATAGTCTGGTTGATGAAGGCCTTCTTGCCCGGGAACTGCTCCAGTTGGGCCTCGAAATTGCCTTTCCCAAACTCCGCTACGCAGGCCATGGCCTTCTTCTTGACGTTAATGTGGCCCGTCACCATGCCGTTCACACCCTCGGCCATCACCTTGAAGGCCCCGAGATAGCGCTGGGGATCAATCTGTACGTCGATGTCGCCCTTGTCATGTTCGTCCGACATCTGCTTCATCTCGGCGACAAAGCCTTCCATCTGCGTGTTGATGGCCTGCTTGATCTTGCCGACCTGTTCCGCCCGGTCACCGGCGGAGCAGATGTCTTCCAGCCGAATCCCCGCGGCGCCTAACATCCGCTCCAGGGTGTTGAGGATGAAGGCGTCGCCAATGGCCTGCAGATCCAAGTTGAATACCCGCGAAGCAGCGGCTTCAATTCGCCGGATCTTCGCCTCGTCCTTCAGATCCCGGCGGAGATACTTGCCCAGCAGGCTTTGATACTCAGGATAGGAGCCGACGTACCACTTGAAGGGCAGATTGATGCGGTCATGGACGGTGCCCACCAGGAGGCGCTTTTCAAAGTACCGGACATCCCAGTTCACCTGGGCCCCGGCGAACACTTCGACGATATAGCCGGTCTGCGCCATTTCCAGGTGCTTGCGGAGTGCGGCCAAGGGCATGCCACGCTCAGCGGACATGCTGTCAAAAAAATGGCGAGTCGCGGGGAACTGGAACTGCCAATCGTAGAACTCCCGGGCGATATCAGCGGCGACGGATTGAGCCCAGGCGGCCATCTCGGCCAGCAAGGCCCGATCCGCTTCATCCAGACGGATAAACTCCCGCCGGGAAGCAACACTGGCATCATCCATGCCAAAGCGCCGGGCGTGGCTGTCCGGCGCTCCGGCGGTGGGCCACGCAATTTCTACCACCGAGCGACTCACCACCCCAAAATTCCCTGCCTCACGGGCCGCTGCACGCGGCCGGGCCGCGGCCGGCACCTTCGCTTCGACCTTCCGTTGTTTGGTCATCTGCCAATCTCCCAGTTATCCACCAAAGGGATGGTCAACCGATGGTGCATTCCAGGACGCCCATTGGCCTGACCAGCGAATCTCGCCACTGTCCTTATCGAGAGAAGGCGGGTTTGGCTGCAGGGAGAATTTCATACTAGCTGAACAATTTGAGTGTTAATGATCAATGAAAAACATTTCAATATCCTTCAGAATGAGCATGCTAAAGCGGACAGAGGTAATCCTGCTTTTACTGCTACTGGAATGTTTCGTACATATATCTGGGTCAGACAGGGGCAGAACCGGAGTGGTATGTTCAATCAGGAGTCGGCATATGACCAGCGACAGACTCGGCGGACGAATGGACTTAGCAGATCAGAAGGCGCATCGAACACAGCAGCAACTGCGGGAATGGTTCGTACATCAGGCTCCAGTGGCAGTCGCGATGTTTGACCGTGACATGCGTTACATCGAGGCCACTGATCGGTGGTGCGCAGACTTCGGGCTGGAGCGGGCAACGCTGCTGGGGCGATCGCATTACGACATCTTCCCCGATCTCACTGAAAGCTGGAAGGACATTCATCGGCGCTGTCTCGAGGGCGAGACGCTACGGTCAGACCAAGACTACTTTGAGCGTGCCAGTGGGCGCGCCTACTGGCTGCAATGGGAAGTCATACCTTGGGGAGAGAAGGATGGTCAGCCGGAAGGGCTTATCATCTTCTCCCAAGACATCACCAACTGGAAACTGACGGAGTCCCATATGCGAGATACGGCCGAACGCCTGAAGATGGCGACGGAGGCCGGAGGCGTGGGCATCTGGGACTGGGACATCGTCAACAACCGGCTGACGTGGGACGAACAGTTGTTTCG
Organism: Bryobacteraceae bacterium; assembly: GCA_044359315.1. Taxonomy (GTDB): domain Bacteria; phylum Acidobacteriota; class Terriglobia; order Bryobacterales; family Bryobacteraceae; genus JAPKYZ01. Next base: position 4,176 of record JBIKMK010000222.1, read on the forward strand.
CCTTTATGGGATTCGATCCGATCAGTTCGGCGGCGCCTACGAGTCATGGGCTGCCGGACTTCATCCGGACGACCGCTCGCGTTGTGAAACGGAAGCCAGGGACGCCATCGATGGGGCGCATGACTACAGAACTGAATTCAGGGTGGTCTGGCCCGATGGCAGCATCCATCACATCCGCGCCAACGCTTTTGTGCAGCGCGACGCCGCGGGCCGCCCCGTACGCATGGTCGGCACTAATTGGGACATCACGGAAAGGGTGAGGGTTGAGACTGAACTCCGTGCCCTATCCAAGACGAAGAGTGATTTCCTTTCCTCCATGAGTCACGAAATCCGCACTCCGATGAACGGCATCATCGGCATGACCGGCCTGCTGCTGGGCACCCCGTTGAACGCGGAACAAAGAAGCTACGCCGAAACCGTGCGGAATTCCGCCGACGCGCTTCTGGTGATCGTCAACGACATCCTCGACTTTTCCAAGGTGGAAGCCGGCAAACTCGAGTTAGAAATCGTCCCCTTCGATCTACACGCGGCCTTGGAGGATGTGCTCGATCTAATGGCGGTGAAAGCTCGCCAGAAGCACCTGGAGCTGATGCTCTATTACCAGCAGGACGCACCACGCGAATTCCTGGGAGACCCCGGACGCATCCGCCAAGTGGCGCTGAATCTGGTTTCGAACGCCATCAAATTTACCGATCATGGCCACGTCCTGGTGGAGGTGGAGCAGAAGTCAAGCCAAGCAGGTACCCCACTCATCCGTATCGCCGTCACCGATACCGGGATCGGCATCCCGGACGAAAAGCGCGGCTCTCTCTTCCAGCGATTCCAGCAGTTAGACTCCTCCGCCACACGCCGCTACGAGGGCACCGGACTGGGCTTGGCCATCTCCAGCCAACTGGTCAAGGCAATGGGCGGCACCATGGACGTGGCCAGCGAGGCAGCAGAGGGCTCCACGTTCTTCTTTGAGATTCCGCTTCCGCTCCACGCCGGCTCTGCCTCGTCACCGCCGGATGCGTTCAATGATGTCCGCGTGCTGGTGGTTGACGACCATGATGTCTGCCGTCTGATCACCGCCGAAATGTGCGCCAGCTGGGGCATGCGGGTTGACCAAACCACTTCCGGCGAAGAGGCGCTCCGTCTGGCCGTCCGGGCCCGTGACGGTGGCGATCCTTACCGGCTGATCTGCCTCGATCATCGAATGCCGGGTATGGATGGGCGCGAGACGGCGCTCCGTCTCCACCAGGCGTTTGGCGGCGAATGTCCACCGTTGGTCTTGATCACGGCCACTGACGAGGGCCGCAAGAAAGGAAACTCTGACGGCGCTTTGATGGATGCCCGTCTCATGAAACCGGTTCGCGAATCCACGCTGCGTGCCACTTTTCAGACACTACTGTTGCCGGGGCGGCCCGCGGGTGTCCCCGCCCCAGTCCTTCCGCCAGCGTCGCCGGAGGACCCGTCACACCGCTTTGGCGGTCGCCGAATCCTGCTGGTGGAAGACAATGTGGTGAATCAAAAGGTGGCCGCCGCGCTGCTGGCCAAGACCGGTTGCACTGTCGATGTGGCGTTCAACGGTGAGGAAGCCTGCGAAATGGCGGCCTCCCTCCCTTACGACCTCATCCTCATGGATTGCCATATGCCGATAATGGACGGATTCGCGGCCACCCGACAGATCCGCGCCAGCGGAGGCCCCACGCACTCGACGCCGATCGTCGCGCTGACTGCCGGTGCCATGGCCGAGGATCGCCAGAAGTGCCTGGACGCAGGGATGGACGAGTATCTCTCGAAACCGCTTCGGTTCCAGGAACTAATGGATATGTTGGGGCGCTTCCTTCCGGCCATCGAAGTGAGTGCGGACCCGATTGATCCGGCCTTGATCAACGCCAACGATGTCGCATTGCTAGTGGCGGGGCTACTCCAGGGTGACCTGGCCCGTTGTTCCACCATCATCCAGGAGTTCGTTTCGAGAGTCACGAGCCCGGAGGAACTCTTTGCCGGACTCATTCAGCCCGCTCTCGAACGAGTCGGCCAGCTGTGGGAAACCGGGGAGATCTCCGTCGCCTCTGAACATCTGGCGACGAACATTGTCGCCCGGCTCATTCCGGAGATACGCCGCTCCGCTCTCAACCAACCGCCCAACGGCCGCACCGCCGTTATCGCCTGCCCCGATATGGAAATGCACCAGATGGGCGGCCAGGTTGTCGCCGAGCTTATGGAGAGCTATGGCTGGAAGACGCACCAGCTTGGGGCCAGTACTCCGACGGAAGACCTGATTCAGTTTATTGGCCACTTTCAGCCC